>JAAUPO010000208.1 GCA_012033095.1 Synechococcaceae cyanobacterium RL_1_2
AAGAATTTAATAACATCTAAAACTTAAATATCGATGGGTTACGCTCCCTTGAAGGATACCCTACAAATTTCTAAGTTATTTAATTCACGATCCTTAGGGCTTAAAAAACCCTTAACCTTAGATCTGAGGGATAAAGCTCCCCTGGCCCCAATGCTGGGGGAGAAATTCTTAAAAATCATTATAAGTCACTCACGTTGGGGGATGTAGGGGGATTGTACGTAAGTCCTATTACTCCAACTATTACTCCAAAAAGGTAGTGCTAAAGTTGTAAGGATATTTAGACCTAGGTTAGACCCAGGATAATTGATTATTAAGGGGTTTAATCTTCCTAATCCTTACTTGTATAGGAGTACCCTCTAAAAAATAGGAAGTAGATTGTAAATTTACCCCAAGCAATACTAGACGGTCTGAGGTCGTAGGGGCATGAAGAGATCTTTATTTTCGTAACGGCCTTGGAGCTGCATTTTTTGTACTGGTAAATCAGGATCAACAATGCCCTGGCATCGTGCCATATCAATGAACTTGTTCGCGGGTAAAGAACGATCGCTCAGTTGGGGCAATCGGCGTAATCGATCCCATGACCACAGTTCCTCTGATATTTCCCAATCAGGGATGGGGAAGGGTTTTTGACAATAGAGTAGATGATCAAACTCTGCGGTGGGTTTGAGCTGTTGATCATGGATATGCATGGTGGGAAAAAATAGAGCCCGCCGACAATTACTTTGAAACTCCACGGCCATAGGATGGACTTGATGGACATCGGGTTTGAGTTTAAATACCGCAAAACCATAATCTTGATATACCCCTAATTCCTGCCATAGTTCTTGGGATAAACCAAAGCGGGGATCTAGCTGGTCAAACGCCGCGATCGATGGCACAAAGGAGGCTTCCAAATTCCCCAACGGAATGAACTTTTAGCCCCACACTATCCCCTACTTTCATGGATAGCGATCGACCAAAATATTTATCAAAGGGACTATCTAAATCTTTAAAAAAATCTCCGTAGCCCGATAGGTCAATAAAACGAACGGGCTCTTCCCCTGGGTTTTGTTCGATGGGCAACGGCAAAATCATGGCTAACTCTTCCTTAGCCAGATAACCCATTTCATAGACCAGATATTGGCGATCGGGGGCCGATTTACGAGTAAAGATTTTGGTAGCAAAGACTGACGTAATGTCCCTCGAAAATATACACATATCAATAGTTATGGGGGCGGAAATTATCTTTAAAGTAGTAGACCTCACGCCATGATGCTGTGCTTGGGGATCATGATGGGATCATTATAGAAATAATCAAAATAAAATCATTAATAATCAATAAATACTAAATAAATAATTCCAGGGCTAGGAAGTGGGCTCAGGATTATTTCGAGCTTCCTCCATCGCTTCTAAGGTATTAAGTAATAATCGTTTTGCCATTAATTTCCAACCATAGAGTTGAATTTTGATGGCGATGGGAAATCCTATGGCTGGCCCGATAAAATCCAAGGGTTGACGAAAGGAGATCCCTAGTAATAAACCTAAACCCGCAATGCCCCAAAAAGGCAGCGCAAACATTTGACGATTCTCTTCAATCCATTTTGCCCAAAAAGCGGTGGGTATCTGCTCTAATACTTGCTGTTTAATGCTTTCTTGTTGTCTCAAGTTCAGGGTTAAACCAAGACGACGACGCAGGCGTTCAATTTTAAGGGCATCGGTGCTATAGATTACCAATTCATCTTCGGCGAGCTTTAACAATTGCTCTAAATTCATAGGTTATAGGTTTTGAAACAAATAATTAAGTTTAATCCTAACTAGTATCGCAAACTTTGCAGGATTAACGAGATTGCCTTTAACTCTAACTCCTCCACCCTCATACCTCCCCCACCAGGACTTTTTCCCCGCCGAAAATCAAGGCTATGTACTTTTGTGACCAATTGCTTGGAGATGGAACTAATCAGACTAAAATTTTGCAAAAAGTAATAAATTGTCACATATTTTCTCTAGCTTAAGGTTGGAGCTTAAAATAGGCATTTATAATTTAATTTTATATTTTGATATAAGAAATCAGTTTTAGAGGAGACCATCTTTACAATGCGAGATGCAATTACCAGCTTAATCGGTAGCTATGATGTTACTGGTCGCTATCTTGATCGCAATGCCTTTGATAATTTGCAGGCTTATTATGAATCTGGGGGCTGCCCGGATTGCCGTAGCTGAAATTATTAATGCTAATTCTGCCGCGATCGTGAAACAGGCTAGTGCCCAGTTATTTGAACAAGTCCCTGAACTCATCAGAGCTGGTGGTAATGCCTATACTACCCGCCGTTTTTCTGCTTGTTTACGGGATTTAGATTACTATCTCCGTTACGCTAGCTATGCTCTTGTGGCTGGAAACCCCGATGTGTTAAACGAGAGAGTGCTGCAGGGTCTGCGCGAAACCTATAATTCTCTAGCTGTACCCATTGGCCCTACCGTAATTGGGATTCAGTTAATGAGGATCTAGTGAAACAGATGGCTGATGCGGCTGGCATGGAAGATACCAGCGTGGTGGATGCCCCCTTTGATCACATGACCCGTGAATTAAGTGAAGTTTCTTGTTAAATCATTACACTTTCGCTGGCTAGCTAGATAGGGGTAATAGTTACGAATGGGTACTGTTACCTCTATTTTTATGGTTTTATGTATGAATAGGGGCGGTTAGGGTCGAGTTTTCTCACTGTTAGCGACATCATTAATCATTGTTATGGGTTGTTATAGGTCAACGATCGCTACCGCATCAAGGTTGGTCACTTCGGGCCTGTGTTAATTTCTATAGCCATAACTCCAAATTAAATTATCTTTAATGAGATTTAATATTAAGGGCAAAAACTATCCCTATCAATGGCATGGGATCAGCCTTGAGCGATGCGGTTTTGAGTTAATTCATTAGGAATTTAACTAGAAGTTTGACTACAACAATTTGGGATACTGAAATGAGGGAGAGTTATCGTTCTGAATAAGCCCACAAGTTAGTAGCCATGAGTATTTACCCCAGTCCTATAGCAGTCCTAACTAGGTCATAACATGAAGACTCAGTAGTCCTATACAAGTAAGGATCAGGAAGATTAAACCCCTTGATAATCAATTATCCTGGGTCTAAATATCCTTACAGCTTTAGCACTACCGAAGATTCTTACTAGACTTATGTTTTCAATGTACTCAATGACCACAAGCTATTTAGGATTGCTATCGCAGTATTTCTAATACTATTGATCGATCCCCTTAACTAACTTTTCGTCACCGGCCATTGCCCGGACTCCTGTGTAGGTTCTGTTTTCCTGTTCCCCATTATTTTATATAGTTTATATTTTTCACCTTTTTACCATGGCAGATTACGATACCCAGGTGTTAGAGCAGGCTTACCAAGCAATGTACTTGATTGATTTACGTTATCGTCAGGCCAACCTCAAGGACAAGGTTAAACTTCAATCCGATCGCGACGAGGCCTTTAGTGGATTGATGGCCGCTCGGATCAAATTATTGGAAGATGGCATGATTTGTACTAAGCAGGATGTAGCTAAAATGGCTGAGCTGAAGGAAGAAATTAGACAAGCGGCCCAAACCCAGACTTTACTAAAAGCCATGGACGGTGTAGTTAAACTGTTGGATATTTTTTAATGAAGAAATTAAGGCATTAATGACCCTAGGGAAAGAAAGTTAATCTATGAAGATATTGGGTTCCTCGTTTTTTTCGGGTTGGTCGCGTTTAGATCGAGCTGGGGCATTAGGTTTTTTGGGCATTAATCTGGCGTTATTAATCACGATCGCGATCGGTGATCGAAGTCGGCCCCAAGTAGAAAATTTTAGTTGGCATCATCAAAAAATTGGTCAAAGCGATCGTAGCTTTACCTTGACCTTCGATCGACTAGTAGCCCCAACAACGGTGGCTAAAAATTTAACCATTGATCCCCCCATGGCAGGGGCCATTACTTGGCAGGGCCGCCAAATGAGGTATCACCTCACCGAACCCCCCCAGTATGGTCAACAAGCTAAATTAACAGTACAGAAGGTTACTGCCCAAAACCCTAGCAACCGTAAAGCCATTATCCCTTTCCAGGGGGAATTTAACACCCGGGATCAAGCACTCATCTATGTCGGTTTAGAAGATGACGAGCGGGGACGGCTAGTCTTAAAAAATTTAACTACTAAGACCACTCAAATTTTAACCCCAGAAGATTTGACCGTGACCGATTTTAAAGTGGTCAAAAATGGTCAACAAATTATTTTTTCCGCCTTTGCGTTTGACCCCACTTCCGAAAATTTGTACATGGTCAATACCGGCCTTGGTTTTCAAGAAACCGGGGATGAAAATTTGGCCCCTGGTCGTTTGTTTAATCTTTTAATGGATGGGGATTATATCCAAAGTCGTTTTGTTGCCTCTGATGACGGCCGGAGATTAGTGATCTATCGTCAATCCCGCAAAGATCCCGACGAAGCCCAGCTCTGGGCCCAAATTGATGGTGGTGCTTGGCAACCCCTCGGTTTAGATACCCAAAACTTTAAATTATCCCCCGATGGCACCACGATCGCGTTCATTGAAATGAGGGGTTAACCCTAGCCAAATTTAACGCCCAAGGTACCATTCAACAACCCCGTTTATTTTTCCCAATTATGTACGAATGTTTTAGGGTTTAGCCCCGATAGCAAACGCTTAGCCCTCTTAAAATACCGTGGGGATCTCAACCAAAATACCCTCATGATCTTTGACGGTGCGAAGGAAAAGGCCATCGTGCAAACCGCTCCCTTAATTGAGTGCAAGTTTGAGCCCCTCACCGAAAACCATCTCTATTGCCTCCAAGTGGACATCAAAGGACGGAAACCCCAACCGGCCATCACCATCGTTGATCTTACTAAGCAGCAATCCGCTCCCCTGATTTATATTCCTCGCTATAGTAATTTAAGAATGGCCATGGCCCAGGATGGGAGTACCTTAATGTTTGATCAAACCGCCATGGCCCTAGAGGCAAAGGATGGGGTTATTAACCATAATGGCCAAGCGATCGCAGCGGGTTTAGTCTGGTCATTACCGTTAGAGCACCCCAAGAACTTGGATCTAAAAAAAATTGACAAAGTTAATCCCATTAAAGTAACCAGTGGCATGAATCCCCAAGCGATGCCCTAGACTTAGAGTTGTCATAGCTTAGGGACTTATTCTAGGCACATATGAATCCATATGAACAGGACTTACGCAAAAATTTCAATTCTGTCCTGGGAACCATGATGTTTGGGGATGTTTGGGAACAATCTTTCAAGCAAGTTCCCCAAATTTGGCGGATTTAGGGGGCTTATAGTCAATTTAATTTAGTATGGGGTGGCTGTTCCTCTCAATGGAATGTTTTCAGATCTATTT
>JAAUPO010000209.1 GCA_012033095.1 Synechococcaceae cyanobacterium RL_1_2
TGCAATCTTTTTGTCCTAGTAGTTAGAGCTGATTAGATAAAGGCCCCAATACCCCCAATGCCCGCAATGCTGGGGGAGAAATTTCTAAAAAATCATTCAACGTCACCCCAAATTTGAGAGACTTGCTTGAACGATTGTCCCCAAACATCATGGTTCCCAGGACAGAATCGAAATTTTTGCGTAAGTCCTGAATTATTTAAATGGACACTATTGGTATAGCTATAGCTATAGTTATAAATCTCAAAAAATGTTTATAGTCTTTTGGAATAATTATGGGAAATAAATAGAGCTGAAATTATCCTATGACAAGGGACAAAAAGCCCATACGAAATCCAATTGACTATAAGTTCTAATCAAACCACTACAAACGAGGAAGTCTGGGGTTTTAACGTATGGCCATGGATAAATTTCCATGGTTAATCTAGGGTTAGGGGGGGCACTTTTACCCAGCGTTTTTCTTCATGGGCAAGGTGGGCAAGATCCATTAATAGTTGGGAGTAAAACCCTTCTTTTAATGATGGGGTTACGGAGCCATGGCTTTTAATTGCTTCTACCCAGCGATCGAACATGGCCATAACGGGGGCTTGGCGACCATCGGGGAAGACTTGGGGGTAAGCAAAGGAAGCAGGGGGAACTATGGTTTGGGGAATTCCTTCGGCGGGGGTTGCGGTGAGTTCAAAACCATGGACATAATCCTTGAGGTTATTGTTACCTAACACCAATGTTCCTCGATCGCCGTACACTTCTACCCAATGGCCTCGGCCTTGGTAAGTGACGGAACTAAGGTTAATTTGACAGGGGGTACCATCAGCTAATTCCAGGCTAATCAGACAGGTATCATCACTATCAACGGTTTTTAATTGGTTCTGTTCTGTGGGATCGGGGCGTTGGGGCACCGCACAACTAAGGTGGGCTGAGAGGGCAGCGATGGGGCCAAATAACCAATGGATATAATCAAAGGCATGGGAACCGATTGCTCCCAGGGCCCCACCGCCCATCGCTTTTAGGGAATACCAATTCCAGGGACGACTAGCATCAGCACGACTGACCACTAACCAATCCACTTTAATTAAACGAATTTTCCCGACAAATCCTTGATCTAAGTATTGTTTGAGTAAACGCCAGGTGGGGATCGTCCGAAACTCAAAATTGCTCATGGCCACTAAATTTCTTTCCTTGGCAATTTCATACAGTTCCCGCACTTGTTGGGCATTCATACCTAGGGGTTTTTCTAAAAATAAATGTTTCCCTGCCAATAACGCTTGTTTGGCCATGGAGTAATGTAAAAACGGCGGTGTCGTAATGGTTATGCCATCAATGTGGGGGTTAGTGACTAGGGCTTCAAAATCACTATAGGCTTGGGGAATGTGGTGTTCTTGGGCGATCGCTTCCGCTTTTGTTTGATCACGGTTATAAATCCCCACTAGTTCTAGGGATGGATGATTTTGACAGGCGGGTAAGTGAATTTTTTGACCAAACCCAGTACCCGCGATCGCGATCCGTAATTTATCTGACATACAAGCATGTTCCCCCAAGAGTAACAACCATTTTTATCATATTCACTGAATCCTTACCTAGTTAATCCAATTATTTCCCATAATTATTCCAAAAGATGATATAGAACCTATTTGGGATCTTTCCCCGTGATATTTGGTCTTGCGATGCAAGCCGTTATTCAATGATCTACGACAGAGGCGGCTCAAGAAAACCATTTTCCGTTACAGCCCAGACAGAGCTGCAAGGCTTCTGGTTACAGGCTTAGATCTCAAATGGGTTCTATCTGCCCAAATTCCCAGTGGAGACTTTAGGAAAATTCTTCTTGCTGGCCATGGTAAGTGCTAATGGAAATTGCTTTGGGATAGGCGATGCGTTGGTGATTGAATTGTTGCCAGACGTTAATAAAGACATCCGCGATCGTGGGTAAGTCCTCAAAGGTTAGGCCACTATCCGCTAGTTGACCGTCATTCCACCGGGCCTTAAAAATATTTTTAACTGTTTGTAATGCCTGTTCCGGGGAGGCATTTTTGAGGGAACGTAACGCCGCCTCACAACCATCCGCTAGCATCATAATCCCTGCTTCTGGGGTTTGGGGAATGGGCCCATCATAGCGAAAGTCATCCATATTGACGGTTTTGCCTTCTGCGGCCGATCGCTCTAGGGCCTGGGCGTAGAAATAGGAAATCAAGAGGGTGCCTTGGTGTTCAGGGATGAAGGCTTGGATTGCCCCAGGTAAACCAGCTTTCCGGGCCATGACTAAACCTTCGGTCACGTGCTTTTTAATGATCTGGGCACTTTTCCAGGGATCATCCATTTCATCGTGTTTATTGGGGCCCCCCATTTGATTTTCAATAAAGCCTAGGGGATCATGCATTTTGCCAATGTCATGGAATAGGGTGCCTGCCCGGACGAGTTCCACGTTGCAGTGAAGTTCCCGTGCTGCTGCTTCAGCCAGGGAGGAAACGAATAATGTATGTTGAAACGTACCGGGGGCTTCGGTGGCTAAACGCTTTAATAACGGACGATTGGGGTTGGATAATTCCGCAAGGCGAATAGAGGTAACTAAATCAAATAGACGTTCAAAAATGGGAGAAATCCCGATCGCCGCAATGATCCACGCCATACCAGAGGCTCCGTAAAGCATGGATTCCCAAAGAATTACCTGCCAAATGGCCCCCGCAGAAGCACTAATGATTAAATTAATGGTTAGATATAGGGTAATTTGTACCCCACTCACTGTCCCCCCTAGGAGGGCTAACTCTTCCCGCGATCGCATCCGATGGGCAATCATAGCGGTAATCAAACCACCGACGGCCCCAGGCAGTAAATATTCCCAACCCAAACCACCGGTACTATACAAATGTAAACCAGTGGTAATAACAATTTGAGCGACGGCGACACCACCGCCATAAAAACTACTAGACAATAAACCGATCGCCGCTAGGTTAGTGTATTCAATTTTGAAAATGCCCAATAAGGGGGAAGTTAAGCTTAAAAGGGTAATAAATAAATAATCCCGCCGCCGCATGGGACGATATAAGCGCATTGCAATTAAGTTAAATAAAACCCCTGCTCCACTTACCACCACCGCCGAACCAGCTAAGGCCACCCAATTAACGCTACGGCGACTTAACTTGAACCCATCCAGGAGCACAAATTGTTCTTGGGTAATCACTTCCCCTTTATCCACAATCACTTCCCCCGCTTTAATTTCCACAATGACGGGTTTAACGTCCTTCACCGCCTGCTCTGCTTGTTTTTTCGTTGCTTCTAGGTCTTCCGTGAGATTGGGTTCTAGCACTGCCATTAAAATTTTGGTGGCTAGGGCAATAGTTTCTTCGGGATAATTTAAACCGAGGTTAGCGCGAATCGCTTCTTCTAGTTGATGTTTTGGTAAACCAGCGGGAATGCCCTGGGTCAACATGCGGGAGGAGAGATAAAAATTTGTTCGGTTAAGCCCTGCCAGGTTTGATAATTGGTGTTTAATAATTCCCTAATTTCATAGGGCTCTATGTCAAGGGGAATATCCTTTTCAAAGGTGCCATAGGCTTTTTGATAACGATCGCGGGCGACCTCAATTTTATCGATCAGGGCAGTTAAATCCTGAGCAGAGGAGGCGTCTTGATAGAGGCGCAGATCGGTAATGGCTAGATCCGTGTCGAGGGTAGAAAGATTAATTTCCGTAGCCGAATTCAAGGATTGTTTAATGGTGGCCCATTCTTCTGCACCGCAGGAACGCAGATAGGTTTGTACGCTGGGCATCAGGGTTTGGGTCGTTAAAAATAGGGTGGGGCCCGCTAATTGACGAGCTTCATCAATTTGATTAACTAATTTAGCTAACTTCGCGTCAATGGCACGGGTGATCTCCGGATCCTGACGTAACACCGTAACAACACCGGTGCGAATTTCCTTTTGTTTGGCTTCGGTGGTTTTGGGATCTTGAAAACTGCCATCCCTAGGGGCTTTGATCCCTGAAGGGGCAATGGTATTTACCGCTAAGCGGGGTTGGTTATAAAAACGATGACCCACCACACTGGTTAATCCCACCACGGAAATAAGCCAGAGGGTGGGCACAGAAAGCTTTTCCCAGGGATTTTGGGGTTCTCCTTTTTTGGGGGAGTGGGTGGCTGGAGACTGAAATAGCGATCGCAGGGATTTTAGACGCATCTGGAATGATGGGGATAGAACAAAAATAGATGGCTAAAGGTCAGTGTATCCATAGAATCAGGAGGGGAGGCTGCTATCACAACCAATGGTTTAAATTGCTTTAAAATAACCATTTTATCAAAAGAAAATATGAAGAAGAAGAAGATGTGGGACTCTAGGATTATAAACTCTAGATTTTTAAGTTTAAATAATTAGCTAATTAGCGATAATTAGCGATCGCGATAGGTTATGGCTGGATTAGGCCTAGGATGTATTAGATTAAAAGGCATGATTTTGCCATTGTGTTTACATACTAATACCGATCTATCTGACCATGACAACAATCCCTAACAGTTTAGAAGAAGCGACTACCCAAGCAAAAACTGCGATCGCGCCGCATTAGCCGATGGGTATCAACGGATTCAAGTGGAGTTAGTGTTTCCAGAGATCGCCCTTAAAGCCCAAGGAATTACCTTTGACTTTATCCAATCCCTACTACCGGAGTATGGGGATGGGTTAAAGGTGATTTTTCCTGATACCGGTGCAGCAATGCTAGCTAAACGGGATTGGGGGGAAGTGGAGTTCTCGGTAACGGATCTAGGTAGCCGGTTGACTGGGGTTGAGTACAAAGTAAAGGAAACAGATCAACTGTTTGTGGTGGTATGTCCTACGGCGGTAGAAGTCGAAAAAGTCGAAAAACTTTGTAATCTCGCAGGCGATCGCCCAGTGATCTTACTATTACCCCAACTAGAGGATATCGCGATCGTTGGTATTGGTTACGCCGCCCGCCAACTAAGAGAAAGGTTTATCAGCACCCTAACCACAGGCTATTACATTCAACCGTTGGAGGAAGCCGCTCTATTTCGGGCCTACCCAGGGCCTTGGCAATTATTCAGAGCCACTGACGGGGAAACGGAAGAATACGAATTAATCCATGAATCTCAAACTAAACCGGTGGGAGATGCCCTCGAAGATTTATTAAAACCCCAAACGGGCCAAGATAACCCAGGGGAAACCGCCGCCGCGACTAAAGTAGGAGGCCTATTCAAGCAAATGCAACAGTTCTTGAAAGCTCTTAATCAGTAAGATCGAGGTTTTAATCAAATTCATCAAATTCAGGACTTACGCAAAAATTTCGATTCTGTCCTGGGCACCATGATGTTTGGGGATGTTTGGGGATGTTTGGGGATAATCCTTCAAGCAAGTCCCCCAAATTTGGTGATTTA
>JAAUPO010000006.1 GCA_012033095.1 Synechococcaceae cyanobacterium RL_1_2
AATTTGGGGGAATTACTTGAATGATTGTCCCCAAACATCCTGGTTCTCAGGACAGAATCGAAAATTTTTTTGCATAAGTCCTGACCTTAAAAGGGGACAAGCCAGATTAAAGCTTTATAGCGTAAGACTTGTAGCTATCAATCTCTGTAAAAAATTAGCATAGAAACCAGCATCAAAATTAATTCATAAACGAAAAATTAACCCGTTCCCAGAATTTTGTAATTGATGATCAAAGCCTTCTGCCCCTAAATCCATTTAATTATTTTGTGGAGCGAAACCCCAAAAAGCTTAATTTGTAAAGGAAGCAAGTACTTTGTCCCCTTGTAAGAGTCCTGGCAATTAAATATTATGAGTACACCGTCAAGGTTAAAAGTTATGGTTTTAAATTTCCACAACCCATGGACAGAGATGAATTTAGGAATGGTCAATCTTCAAATTATTATTTAACAATGCAGTAGATTATGTAGAGCCATAAAACTAGGACATTTCTCAAGGGTGAAAAGCTTATATAGCCAAACATGCAAAAAGACCCGGAGTTCACGCCTATCTCAAGCATCCCGTATTGCTGCTACCTTCCGGTCCTGACAAGGTTTGGGCGTTGCGATTGCATGAGTCCGAGTCAACAGTGACTATAACATAATCCGCACTCTAATCCCAACTTTTAACCAGTTAATAATTCAAAATCTAGACATTACCATTGGTAAATGAAATGCCCAAATTACCCTAGGGATATCCGATCGCGTTTATTTCCCCTCCTCCATTCCTAGGGAAAAAGGTAGAACCCATCAATAGCAATCCCTAGGAAGGAACTAAAAATCTTTATTTGCGTTTCTTAATGATTAATGTATTATGGGAAATTGCGGGTTTTTAGGACAAAACTTATGAACAAAGAAGCAATCATTCGTTCCATTGAGTCTGAATACCTAAAAAGTGATATCCCCGACATTTATGTTGGTGACACTGTTAAGGTAGGCGTGACCATCAAAGAAGGTAACAAAGAAAGGGTTCAGCCCTACGAAGGTACCATATCGCCATGCGCCATGGTGGCATTAATAAAACCATCACTGTGCGTAAAATTTTCCAAGGGGTAGGAGTAGAAAGGGTATTTTTACTTAACTCTCCCATCATCAAAAACATAACAGTTATTCGTCGGGGTAAAGTCCGTCGTTCTAAACTATATTATCTACGCGATCGTGTAGGTAAGGCTACCCGGATCAAACAACGGTTCGATCGACCCATTGCCAAATAAATCTCCGTTGATCTATTTTGCTAGGCCTTTTATTGTGCTACAATCGAACAGCTAAGAGCTTAAAAGTAAAACTTTAAGCTTAATCATCCAAGCGCTCTTAGTTCAGTTGGTAGAACGCAGGTCTCCAAAACCTGATGTCGGGGGTTCAAGTCCTCCAGGGCGCGTACAAATCAAACCATCGATCCCTTGGATTTGAACCTTGGTAATAAGTTCTATTTAGACTAAGGGTTGATTGATCCTGTTAAATTAAACATAGTTAACAAAGATTCTGTGCAACCCATGGCAAAAAAAATCAATAAAACTACCAAGGCTGAAGCAAGTAAGCCCATCGAACAAAAAGCTAATGTTTTTGACTTCTTCCAAGAAACAAAAACTGAGCTTGGTAAAATTGTCTGGCCTTCTCGCCAGCAACTAATCAGTGAATCGATCGCTGTAATTTTGATGGTGATTTTGGTAGCTACCACTATTTCCTTAGTAGATAAACTATTTGGCTGGGGCGCACAGCAAGTATTCTAACTGACTCACCACTATGGCTACAGATTACAATTACACCGAAGAAGAATCATCCCCTAACCCCAACCCTTCTGGGCCTCAGCCCCTAAGATGGTATGCGGTACAGGTGGCCTCTGGCTGTGAAAAAAAAGTCAAAGCCGATCTAGAGCAGCGTTTAGATAGCCTTAATGTGGCGGATAAAATAGCCCAGGTTCACATTCCCCAGACCCAGACCGTCAAAATCAAAAAAGATGGTAGTAAAAGCCAACTCAATGAGAAGGTTTTTCCTGGTTATGTGTTGATCCAAATGCGCATGACCGATGAAGCCTGGCAGGTGGTCAAACGGACTCCCCATGTCATTAACTTTGTCGGTGCAGAACAAAAGCGACGCTATGGTCGAGGCAGGGGCCACGTTAAACCTTTACCCCTGGGAGCCGCAGAGGTCGAAAGAATCTTTCGTCGTTCTGAGGCCGCTGAGCCAGTGGTTAAAGTGGATATGGTCATTGGTGATAAAGTTCTGGTGCTATCTGGCCCCTTTAAGGATTTTGATGGTGAAGTCATTGAAGTGAGTCCAGAAAGAAGCAAGCTTAAAGCTTTGCTCTCTATTTTTGGTCGGGATACCCCCGTTGAATTAGAGTTCAACCAAGTACACAAACAAAATTAATAAAATTAGTTATCTAACCTATTCAATATGGCAAGAAAAGTCGTTGGCTTAATCAAATTAGCCTTACCGGCGGGGAAAGCTAACCCTGCGCCTCCTGTTGGGCCTGCCCTTGGTCAGCATGGGGTTAATATTATGCAATTTTGCAAAGAATATAACGCCAAAACTGCTGATCAAGTTGGGTTAATTATCCCAGTAGAAATTTCTGTATATGAAGATCGTAGCTTTACTTTTATTCTCAAAACTCCCCCTGCCTCGGTGCTATTGAAAAAAGCAGCTAAGGTAGAAAAAGGAGCAAAAGAACCTAACCGGGAAAATGTTGCGACCATCACCACGGCTCAACTTCAGGAAATTGCTGAAGTCAAAATGCCTGATCTTAATGCCAATGACGTAGAAGCGGCAATGAAAATTATTGCTGGTACTGCGAAAAATATGGGCATCTCGATCGAGGGTTAATCACTCAATTAACCTAACCGCGATCGAGGTTGAGTATTGCCTCAAAAGCGAAATCCCTGCATTGTGAATTATGGAGAATAACTTGTTATTCCCTCCTGACCTATATAAATTTGTTAACCATCGTATTGGGGAGAAGGTTACACCTTCGTTAACTACCCAAGGAGATATATAAATGCCGAAAAAACAATCCCGCCGAGTTCGGGAAGCCTTAGCTAAAGTCGAAGAAAGAGCTTACGAACCCCTAGAAGCGGTACAACTTCTCAAGGAGACCGCCACTGCCAAATTTGATGAATCGGCAGAAGTACATATTCGTTTAGGCATTGATCCTAAATATACGGATCAACAACTCAGAACCACTGTTAGTTTACCTAAAGGTACTGGCCAAACCATCCGTGTGGCTGTCATTGCAAAAGGGGAAAAAGTACAAGAAGCTAACGATGCTGGAGCCGATATCGTTGGTTCTGATGAATTAATTGAAGAAATTCAAGGGGGAATGTTAGATTTTGATGTTCTTATTGCTTCCCCTGATATGATGCCTAAAGTTGCTCGCTTAGGACGGGTATTAGGGCCGAAAGGTTTGATGCCATCTCCCAAGGGGGGTACTGGTCACTGATGATTTAACTGGAGCAGTGGCGGCATTTAAAGCTGGGAAACTAGAATTCCGTGCCGATCGCAGTGGTATTGTCCATGTTATTTTCGGCAAAGCTTCCTTCAGTCCTGAAGATTTATTAGTGAACTTAAAAGCTGTACAGGATACTGTCGAACGAAACCGTCCCTCCGGAGCAAAGGGCCGTTACTGGCGTTCTATCTATATTGCTTCCTCCATGGGACCAGCGATCGAAGTAGATGTTAATGCCCTACGGGATTTAAGTTTTGACTAAAGGATCCAATTAATGTAGTATTAGATACTGCGTTTTGAGATAAACCTAAATAACGCTATCAAGTATTTGCCTATTACCTAAATCAAGCCTCTTCAATCAAATAATCACTTTTTAGTGGTTACCAAAGACAGCAGGAGCATGTTTTTGCTTAATTACCTGCCGAGGTGACGCTGAAACTTAAAAGAATTAAGTTTTGTCGTGGGATTAACTATCCTGGAGCCTCGATGTTTGTCGGGGGCTTTATTTTTGGAAATAGTAGGTAACTAACATCGATCGCCATTAGTCTTTAAGACTACTTATTTCGGTTTATCAAGTACCCACTTTGTAGATAAAAACCAAACCATGGCAAGAACCCGAGCAAACAAAGGCGCAATTATTGAAGAGTTCAAAAGCACGATTAGTGAAGCTGAACTAGCCTTTGTCATTGACTATAAGGGATTGTCAGTGGCTGAAATCACTGACTTGCGTAATCGCTTACGCCCAGTGGGAGGAACCTGCAAAATTGCTAAGAACACCCTAGTGACTAAAGCGATCGAGGAAGATGATAAGTGGAAGGCGATGACCCCCCTTCTCAAAGATTCTTCTGCGATCCTCATGACTGGGGAAGAAATAGGCCCTGCTATTAAGGCCTATAAAGCTTTTGCGAAGGAAACCAAAAAACCGAACTTAAAGGCGGTGTATTGGAAGGTAAAACGTTAACTAAAGCCGATATTGAAGCTTTAGCGGATCTACCCACCAAGCAAGAGCTAATTGCTCAAATTGCAGGAACAATCAATACCATTACCGCCAAAATTGCGATCGGTATCAAAGAAGTTCCTACCTCCATTGGTCGTGGCGTGCGCGCTATTTCCGAAAAAGAAAGCTAATGTTGCCAAATTTTTATTTTTTATTACTTAAAAATTTTAACTTTAGCCCAACCCTTATTTTTACTTTTAAACTTAAATTCTGGAGAATAACAGATGTCTGCTGTAACTGATGAAATCATTGAGAAGCTAAAAACCCTAACTCTATTAGAAGCTTCTGAGTTAGTAAAACAAATTGAAGAAACCTTTGATGTAAGTGCTGCTGCTCCCGTTGGCGGCATGATGATGGCTGCTCCCGCTGCTGGTGGTGGCGATGATGCGGCTGAAGAAAAAACCGACTTTGATGTTATTCTTGAAGGCTTTGGCGACAAGAAAATGGCTGTACTTAAAGTTGTTCGTGCCATCACTGGTCTTGGTCTTAAAGAAGCGAAGGAAGCCGTGGAAGGTGTTCCTACTGCAATTAAAGAAGGCGTTAACAAAGAAGAAGCAGAAGATATCAAGAAGCAGCTTGAAGAAGCTGGTGGTACTGTCGCCATTAAGTAATTAAATAAATAATGGTTGGCTGTTGCGGGCAAATTAAAAGCTTGCTAGACCAATTGATTTGATTTAATTATTGTGATTAATTTCAACTTTGATGAATGATTAACCTTTACTCTTCAGGGTAAGGGTTTTTTATTGTGGCCGTGTCGCTTCTCCCTGTCCAACTAAATTAGAGGTTAAACGGGATTTATAGTCAATAGTGTTTTGTTTTATACGTAAAGAACAAAGTCTAGGGGACTGGCACAAAATCAAAACCAAAACCCGATCGTGTTCCGGGTTGTACTTCTACTAATTGCACAGCTTGATGTCGATCGCCGGAGGGTAAAAATCGGACATCCCCCGAAGCTCCCTGGGCCCTAAAGCCAGGATTAGCAAGGCTAGCTTGTACGGTGGCGCGATCGGGATTCGGGTTCATCGAGATCGCCATAATTAGAGATTTTGCGGCATCATAGGCCATGGCGGTGCGCCAACTCACATCCCCTCCCCATAACTGGCGACTAGTTTGGGTAAAGAGCTCATCTTGATGGGCCAGCACATGCCAAGGAATAGCCACCACCAACCCGATCGCGTCCCGTCCCCCAATTTGTAAAATTTTGGGAGCGTAGGCATCATCACCGGCTAAAAGATTTAATTTGCCATCATTGACCTGAATGACTTGTAACGTTTGATCGAGGGTTCCTGTATTCGTCGCGAGCATTAAGACCTCTGCTCCCCCCGCGATCGCTTCATTGATGGCATTGGCCGCATTAAAATTTGGATCCCCTAGGTCATATTCCCCAACCACATTACCTCCGTCTCCAAACAAAGCGGTGGTAAATTCATCCTTTAGGGAACGACTATAATTACTTTGGGAATTATAAAAAATACCGGTAGCTTTTTTCCTTAACGTTTGCACTTGATAGCGAGATAGGGCACTCCCCGCAAAGCGATCGCTCGGCACCGTTCTAAAAATATAATCCCCTAAGCTAGAAATTTTCACTGAAGTACTGATGGGAGAAATGGCTACCAACTTTTCTGCTTCATAAATTTCCCCTGTGGCAAGGGACACATCACTGGCCCAATGGCCTACCACCCCTAAAATTTCAGGTTGTTTAGCGAAGGCCTTAGCTAGTTTTTGGGCTAGGACTGAATCGTTATTATCATTGGCAATAAAAACTTTGAGGGGAATATTGTTAATCCCCCCTTGTTGATTGTTAATTTCCTCCTGGGCTTGGGCTATCCCTCGTAAAATCTCCTGGGAACCATCGAGATCATTGCCGATCGGCACGGCCACCGCGATCGCGTAAGCTTTCTTTGCTCCAATACGGGCATTATTGAGATAAATCAGCCCCTCTGGATCATTAGGATTTTGGCTTAGGGCCGCTTCTAAATTAATTACCGCCGTATCATAATCCCCCGTCATCAGCGCAGCTACGGCCTGGGTTTTTTCTCGGCTCACTTTAGTCCCAACTAATAAGCGATCGCCTCCACTAATCAGACTATCAACGGGTTGATGTGGATCAATTTCACCTGTTGGTGTTCCTTTTTCGTTAGAGCCTCCACCATTAAACCCAAATTGACCATTGCGGCCCCATAACCACCATGCCCCTAACCCCAATATGCCTAAGGTCAGCATTAGGGAGATCAACAGAATCAGGGTATCTTTTTTTTGGTTCATGGAGCGGAAATCAGTTAAAATTTAGCCCTTTAATTTTAGAGAGTTTTCCGCCATTAGACGGGTTTACTAGGCAAAACTTAAACCTTATCCTTTCAACCTGGTAATTATTAAAGCTTGCCCCTTCAACCTAGGGATTATTATTGACAGGACTTACGCAAAATTTCGATGCTGTCCTGGGAACCATGATGTTTGGGGACAATCGTTCAACCAAATCCCCCAAATGTGGGGAATTTAGGGGGCTTGTGGGTAAGTCCTAATTGATTATTATTTTTTATTACAAAAAATCCTGCTCGAAAAAAGCAGGAATAGGATGATCATACAACTCAATATGCAAATGGTTAGTATAGCTAGCGACTAAACCGGTGTGGTTTACGTTAGCTTTTTTATTGGTTGTGGTGGAACAAAAGCGATCGCGGTTTTAACAGGATTTGTTTAACCTACTTACGCTATCGGTTTTAGTCAGGGATTAGTTTGGCTAAGTTTAGGAAATTAACATCAGTTGATTAATTAATTTCTAAGGTTCTAAATTAACCTTAACGGGTCTGGAGTTAGAGAATGCCTAGCTGGGAAAGGATACCTTGGCCAGTGATCAACTCAGTAGCGATACCGATGGTGAAGCCAAGCATTGCAAGACGACCGTTCCAGTTTTCAGCAAATGCGGTGAAGCCGAAACCTTTTTTATCTTCCATGAATATTACTCCTAGTAATCTAGTGGGGTCTAAGGGATTGAACTTAATTAACTATGGTTAGGGAAAATCTCGATTAGATAATGCCTAATTGAGACAGGATGCCTTGACCAGTGATGAGTTCGGTTGCAATTCCGATGGTGAAACCGAGCATGGCAAGACGACCATTCCAGTTTTCAGCGAATTCAGTGAAGCCGAAGCCTTTTTTATCTTCCATGATGAATAATTCCTATGGGTTATGAATTTGACGCTGGGGTTACATCCCTTCGCGTGATATGTCCCCATCATAGTTCATAAAAACAAGAACGGCAACATTTCTTTACATGAATTTCTTCAGGATTTCTGATGGCTGAAATAGTTGTAGCCAATGGTTTTAACTAGACATTGATGGTCATTAAAACTAAAAATCCTACGGTTATGGCAAGTCAAATTCTAACATTATGTTAAAAAACTTTGACTTTTCGTGAATCATATCCAGTGGACTATCAACTAAAAGCAACTAAACCTTGAAAAATAGCCTGGCCGTCAATATTACCGAGGGTTGGGTCGATCGCTCGCTCTGGGTGGGGCATCATCCCCAATACATTACCTTGGGCGTTAACGATGCCAGCAATATTATCCATGGAGCCATTGGGGTTTGAAGCCTTCTCGATCTGACCTTCTGGATTGGCATAGCGAAACATAATTTGTTGATGGTCTGCTAGTTCTTTGAGCAGATCGTCGTTTGCATAATAACGACCTTCTCCATGGGCGATCGGTAAATTAATTACTGGTTGAGAATAGTGATCCGTCCAGGGTAAATCCGTTCTTTCCACGGTGAGATGAACCCGATCGCAGATGAAATGCAAATCCCGATTGCGGATCAAGGCCCCGGCAGTAAGCCTACTTCGGTGAGAATTTGAAAACCATTACAGATGCCTAAGACAAACTTCCCTTGGTGGGCATGATCGAGGATGCTATTCATAATGGGGGAAAATCGAGCGATCGCGCCACATCGAAGGTAATCACCGTAGCTAAACCCTCCCGGCAGTATCACCACATCAATGTCATTTAAGTCCGTATCTTGATGCCACACCATGCGGGTAGGTTGGCCTAACAGACCTTGGGTGACCATCGCCACATCGCGATCGCAGTTAGAGCCCGGAAAAACGATAATGCCAAATTTAGTCATGGTGATTAACCCCCTACTAGCTCTAGCTCAATGGTGTAATTTTCAATTACCGGGTTCGCTAAAAGCTGATCACACATTTGATCTAGTTTAGTTTGAGCTTCCTCCTCATTGTCCGCCTGAAGGGTCAGTTCAATGTATTTACCAATTCTGACCTGTTCAACCTGACCATAACCCATGGAATGTAAACCAGACAGCACCGCAGTGCCGGCGGGGTCAAGAACTGAAGGGCGTAAGGTAACATGGATCTGCGAGCGATAAGTGGAAGCCATGATCGTCCTAAAAAATTAATTCATAAAAATTGTTACTTTAAGATTCTATAACCCGACTGCCTCTAATCCATGAAATCTAAATTGACCCGCTCCCAACAAAAGATTTTTGATTTCCTCAACCGATCAGCCCAACCCCTTTCTGCTCAAGAAATTTACTCCGGTTTACGCACCACCCAAGATAGTGTAGGGTTAGCGACGGTCTATCGTTCTTTAGATACGTTAAAAGTAGAAGGGCTACTGAGTTGCCGCACCTTAGATAATGGGGAAGCGGTTTATAGTTGTCTAGATCAGGATCAGCATCACTTGAATTGTGTGAACTGTGGTCAAGCGATTGAGATTAAGGCCTGTCCTGTGCATCAATTGGAACGGGAATTGGAACAAAGCCATGGCTTTAAAATTTATTACCATACCTTAGAATTTTTCGGTCTATGCCGAACCTGCCAAGAAACTTAGGATAATTTCAGCAGTTATTTGGGGTTGTTCGAGGTGGGGAACGTGGCCTGCCTTCTCAATCCAATGAAATTGAGCTTGGGGCATTAATTTTTGAAATTTATAGGCGGGTTTGATGCCCAAAATTTTATCTTGCTTGCCCCAAAGAATCAGGGTTTGGGGTTGCATTTGCCTCAGTTGAGGCCCAAAGGAACCATAACCACCACTTTTAGTAAAGGCAATGAGGGCTTTATCCCAATTGTCTGTGTAGAGGTGGAGTTCGGCACACAAACAGGCATCCGCACTGGCATATTTGGGGTCGGCGTAGGCGGTTTTGCTAATATTAAAACGTACTTTGGGACTGCGTAAAAAGTTGGTGGCTAAGCGATCGAGGGGGGGAAAGATAAATTTAGAAGCAATACTTTTAGGGGTTAGGCCTGCGCTATCAATCAAAATTAATTGGGCGATGGTTTCTGGATAGGTAAGGGCAAAATCGATCGCGGTCGCGCCCCCCATGGAAGCCCCCACTAACACCACAGGCCGATTAATTTGACTACGCCAGAACTCATACAGATGGGTTTTAATTCCTTCTGGGCTAAAGGGCAAAGTGGGTCTGCGTTCGGTAAAACCAAAGCCGAGTAAATCCATCGTCCAGGTTTGGCGATCGTGTTCTAATCGAGGAATCAGGCGGCGATACTCCAACAGTGAACTATCAAATCCATGGAGTAATAAAAAGGGTGGTTTGCCATTGTCTTCCCCATGGCAACTAAAGGTGGTCGCAATGGGGTGGGATTCTAACTCAGTGGGTAAAGGTAAATATTGAATTTGACGGATCAAATTAATCGAGGTGGTTTCTGTTAACTCGTTAGCTTGGGGGGGAATAAAAGTAGGAATCATTGTAATAACCTAAAAACAACCCAAGGAATCTTTGGTGGCCACGCCGGTTTTAGGATTTACTCCCTCTGCCACTGCGCACATTTTTTGGAGTTGATCTTTTTCTAAAACTGCAAAGGAAAAATCAGCCCCTTCAATTTTTGCACCATCAAAAATGGTTCGGAGCATCATGGCATCACTAAAAATAGAGTTGCGTAGATCCGCATTGGCAAAGGTACTGAGATAGGATAGGCCATCGCGAAAGTCAATGTTGCTGAGGTTGGCTCCAGTTAAATCACTGGTATTAAAAATTACTCCCCGCAAATCTGAGTTACTAAAATTGGCATCTTGCAACAGCACTTTATTAAACTCGTAGGTTTTAAGATCTCGATCGCTAAAATCTTGGCCACTAAAATCTTCATTTTCATAACCATTATCTAAAGCGGTCACTACGGAGTTACTAGCTGCTTGGGCATAGGGTTGGTTGAACCAACAGCCAATACAGACGATCGCGACAATTAAAAAAGCCTTCAAATAACGCATAGAAAACATACCAAGAACTATAACAAGAATTAAATCCGTCAAAATTTGTAGATTAAACCTGTAGATTAATTACAAACTATTGAGTTTAGTTAACCATTGTAAAGTTTTAGGGGATGTTTAGCCTAGGACAATTCCGTTGGGATAGCTATAAACTTTTGGCAAGTTGGCATACATTATGGGCGCATAACTTTGGGTGAGTGAGAGAAACAACATTATCCCTGTTATCCCTTTAGGAAGAACGGGCAAGGAGGGACTGCATCGATTTAAGATTGACAATGGTTAGAATGTGTTGATCTCGATCGATGGTAATCCATTGTTTTTCTACGAGCTTACTAAAAATAGGCCCCACATTGGCCACCGCGACTTTAGTTAAATCTGACCAATCCTGGTACTCCAACAAGGGAATCGCCATGGTGCCCGTAAGGCGATCGCCGTAGGTAAGGGCCATATCTACCAAAAATTTGACCATTTTCACCGCTGGGGGTTGGGATTCCAATTCTAACTTTTCGTTCGTCGTCCGTATCCGTTTAACCATCAATTGCAACATGCGATATTGAAGGCCATTGTCCTGCTTTAGGGCCGCTGTAAATTTTTGGGCAGTAATGCTGATTACTTGCACTTTCGATAGGGCGACCACATCCGTAGAACGAGGGGATTTATCTAAAATGGCCATTTCCCCAAAGAAATCCCCTTTTCCTAACACCGCGATCGTTATAGTATGGTCCGCAGTAATTCTTCTGATTTTTACCCAACCAGAGACAATTAAATATACCGCATTACCCCAAGAATCCTCCATTAATAGGGCCCGGCCTTGAGGATAATCATGGAAAGTCGCCTGGGCCAGAATACTTTTCACTGTGGCCCCATCGGCCGATTTAAACAGAGAAAATGAATTGATAAATGCTTGATGGTCCATAAAAATAACGGCCAATATCAACAAACGATGGAAAAATTTCTATCCCTAGGCTAGCTTAGTATAAACTGACTTCAGACAAGCGCATCGTCCCTGTGCATATCTAGTTAACTTTGAACAGAAAACCATGGTAGAGAATGCCCCCCAAGACAAGCTAGGCTTGAATTTACTGGCTGCTATTTTTCCCCTAGCCCTAATTGCTGTAGTCTTGATTAAGGCTTGGCCACTAATTATTGCCATGTTAGTGGTGAGTGCTATCTATAAAACTTGGCAACACTACCAATGGCAAGCGTGGAGCGCAAAGATTGATCCCGCCTTTCAAGGGTTAATTAGGCAAAATGAAGGTTGTGTAACCATTACTGACTTAGCGATCGCTGGTAATTTGACGGCCAGGGCAGCTAAATTGTTTCTAGAAAAAAGGCCGATGAATTTGGAGCCCAAAGCACGGTCAAAAATGAAACTACAATTTATTATTTTTGGACAACTAGTGCCCTAGCAAGTTTATTTCAAAATAGTGAACCGGAAGCGGATGAAGGGCAAACTTTCCCTACTACTGTTACTGCTCCTCCAAGCACTGCTCAATCTGCCAACGTTATCCATTTTGAAGCGATCGCTGTTACTGAAGAGCCATCCTCCGAGACCCTAAATGTCCCAGGTCCCTCTGGTGTTCCTCAGACCATGGAGGATAGTATGGAACAAGTCAGAGAACTAGAGGATCAGGATCAGGCCCCTAAGGTCGAGCCAGTAGTGGAAAATTTACCATCTTCAGCGGAACCAATACTAAAAATCACCTCCACCACCACAAAAACTTCCGTCGATCAAGCTTTAGAACCAGAGGCACCGCTACCGGCCGTTCCCGCTGCAACGATCCCAGAAGAAATGGTAGAAGAAGAGCGATCGATCAGTTATTTCCTTGATGATGACGATGATGATGATGATGAAGTTGATCCCAATCAAGCCATTAACTACTTTCCAGATGACGACGATGATGAGGACATCGACGCTAGTGGTAGCTTACCTTCAGAACTGATTCAATCGGAATTAGCAAAAAGGTTGAAGGTTCACCCTAGCACCGTGGCGAAATTCCGTAGTAAAGCTAATTTTAAACAATGGACAAAGAGTAAGGATCCTGACAGTTTAGCTTGGACTTATGTGCGTAAAACCAAAATGTATGTGGTGGTAAACGACTAGCGATCGAGGACACATAGCATCGCTTTCTAATTTAGGTAGTGCTAAAGCTGTAAGGATATTTAGACCCAGAATAATTGATTATCAAGGGGTTTAATCTTGCTGATCCTTACTTGTATAGGACTACCCTAAATTTACAAAGGGATAGATAGCTGGTAGTGATAGCGATTGTTACGGCTCAACAACTGGCATCGCCTCCCCTATAAGCTAGGGTGTTATCCCATTGGCTTCGTCCTAATACCAAACATTGATAACGTTTAAGACTGCCCGGCCTATGGCTAAGTTTAATTGCAACTTGGATTTTGGGATGGTCAAAAATTAAAACTTGCTACAATGGAAGGGGCTTAATGGCTCCAACGCTAAAGTCCAAACTTTAGTTATGGATCAATGGTCATTAAAGTGAGAGCTATAATCTAATACCAAATCCACTTAGTAGGATAAGGAAATTATTGAAGCCATATAATATCAGCAACAATTGAGATCAAGATTATTTTCCCATACTAAACAAAACGGTTTTGAGATAAAATCCCGATCCCGTCGTACATTGAACTTAATTTTTTATTTTTTCTATGAGCGTAGAAGTTACTTTTAAACCCGATAATATTAAAGTTCAAGCAGAACCAGGGGAATCCATCCTTGCCGTGGCTGAAAGAGCTGGGGTGGATATTCCCACCGGTTGTCTCCAGGGTTCTTGCCATGCCTGTGAAGTGGAAATTGATGATGAAATTACTGTTTGTGCTTGCATCACAGGAATTCCGCGATCGAAGGAAAAAATAACGATCGATCTCTACGTTGATCCCCTCTGGTGATCACAAATCCGAGAAACTTTAAAACTTTAATGTTGTTTGGTGTGAATCAAAATATAGTCTTTTTGAATAATTACGGGAAATAAAAATAGCTAAAAGCATTCCGTTGCAAGAAATAACTATCCCATACTAAATTAAATTGACTATATCTAAATAAATGTATGGCTTGTTTTAATGTAGGTAAAAGCTAAGGGCATAATACTCTTTACCGTTAGAGCGTTACCATTAGAGCGATCGCTACAGTGATTATGTTGGGTGTTATCTTAGCCAGAAAAAAAACCATACTCCTTGATGGGGTATGGTTAGACATTTCCTAGATTCCGAGGTTGGGTTGAGATCAGTGCTAGAGATTACTCAGTAAAACGTTGGTAGCAGTAAGCAATAGCAATATTCCAATCTGGTTTAAAATTGGGGTAAATCACCAATACTTACACCAATACTTAAATTAATTCCCCACATCCTATCTGTATATTTTTAAAATCTTTTCAAAACCTTATTTAAAGCCTTTTTTTTCCCTACCTATTTTCCTATTATTTTCAAAGCCCAGAAAAACTATCGGTTTATGGAGAAGGGTGAGCGTGGCCTTCTAACTGAGCCATGGGGACAAAACATTCCCTCGGTAAAATAATCGGGTGATCATGGAACATGATTGTACCTCGATAGTTTTTAGTATCTACTGCCACCCCGATCGGTGTAGCCGGGATCTTTCCCTGGTGAGCTTGATAATAATTTTGATAGGTGTACCGAGCGGCCCTAATTATCTCAGGATCAATGTAGGTTTGCTTAGGAGTTTCTTGATTAGAGTTTTTAGCTGGATCAACCACGGGCTTTTGATGTTATTGTTCTAGGTTTTGTAAGGCTTTTACCAAGCATTCTCCGATCGCTTTACAGCCGCATTGGGTCATGCCCTCTGACATAATATCACCGGTACGATAACCCTGCTGTAGTACTTTAACCACTGCTTGTTCGATCGCGTTAGCCGGAACAGGTAGATTTAAACCATATTTGAGCATCATGGCCACACTCAGCACCTGGGCCATAGGATTAGCCTTATCCTGGCCAGCAATATCGGGAGCCGAGCCATGGACAGGTTCAAATACCCCTGGGCCATCGCTCCCCAGGCTAGCGGAAGGTAACATGCCAATACTGCCGGTTAACATCGCAGCAGCATCGGATAAAATATCGCCAAATAAATTACCAGTAACGATCGTGTCAAATTGTTTTGGAGCCCGTACTAATTGCATCGCTGCATTATCCACATAAAGATGGGATAACTCCACATCAGGATAATTTTTTGCCATTGCCGTTACCCGATCGCGCCATAGTTGGGAGACATCTAACACGTTCGCTTTATCCACAGAACAAAGTTTACCTTGGCGTTTTTGAGCAATTTCAAATCCAATTTTAGCGATGCGATCTACTTCCGTATCCAAATAGGCCATGGTATTTACCCCGCGTTGACGGCCCTGTTCGTCTTGAAAAATGCCTTTAGGTTCACCAAAATAAACACCACCGGTCAATTCCCTTACCACCATAATATCCACCCCTTCCACCACTTCTTTTTTGAGGCTAGAAGCATCAATGAGTTGGGGAAAGATCGTAGCAGGTCTCAGATTAGCAAATAAATCTAAACCAGCCCTTAACCCCAGTAAGCCAGTTTCTGGTCGTTGATGGCGAGGCAAATTATCCCATTTATAACCCCCGATCGCTGCCAATAAAACCGCATCACTACCTTTACAAATATCTAGAGTTTCTTGGGGTAAAGGTTCTCCGGTAGCATCGATCGCTGCACCACCGATGGGAGCTTCCGTATAATCAAAACTTAAATCATATTGCTTACCGATCACTTGCAAAATATCCAAGGCCACAGCCATAATTTCAGGGCCGATACCATCTCCGGGTAAAAGAGTAAGCTTAAAATTCTGGGTCATAATCGATCGCTAAACATGATTTATCTAATTAACATAGGAAACTTTAGCAGCTAAACCTAACCTTGTTAAAATATTATTGTTGATCTCTGCTGTTTCAACTAATAGTTCAATTAAAAATTCAATTAAAAATTTATTATTGTGGTCGTAAAACCAGATTGGTTAAGGGTTAAAGCTCCCCAATGGCAAAGGGTGGGCAGCGTTAAAGAAATTTTAAGAGATTTAGCCCTAAACACAGTATGCGAAGAAGCTTCCTGCCCCAATATTGGAGAGTGCTTTAATGCCGGAACTGCTACCTTTCTTATCATGGGCCCCGCCTGTACTAGGGCCTGTCCCTACTGCGACATTGATTTTGAAAAGAAACCCCAGCCCCTAGATCCCACCGAGCCTTTACGCTTAGCAGAAGCAGTCAAACGGCTCAACCTTAACCACGTAGTAGTTACATCTGTTAACCGGGATGATTTACCCGATGAAGGGGCCGGTCAATTTGTGCGTTGCATAGAAGAAATTAGAAAAGTTTCTCCCCACACCACCATTGAGGTCTTAATTCCCGATCTATGTGGTAATTGGGAAGCTTTAGAGCTTATTATTCAGGCCAAACCAGAGGTGTTAAACCATAATACGGAAACCGTTCCCCGCTTATACCGCCGTACCCGGCCCCAGGGGGATTATCTCAGATCCATGGAACTCCTGAAAAAAACTAGGGAATTAGCCCCTTGGATTTATACTAAATCTGGAATTATGGTTGGTTTAGGGGAAACGGATACGGAGGTGCGGCAAACCATGGAAGACCTCAGGGCAATGGATTGTGACATTATCACCATTGGTCAATATCTTCAACCGACCCAAAAGCATTTAGGGGTTAAGGATTTTGTCCCCCCAGAACAGTTTGAGGCCTGGAGACAATTTGGGGAAAAATTGGGCTTTTTACAAGTGGTCGCTTCTCCCCTTACCCGTAGCTCCTACCATGCAGAACAGGTAAGGGCATTGATGGAGCAATATCCGCGATCGATCCCACAATAAAACGACTGATTATGCCTATGCCTCAGCATCATAGCTTGTTTTGAGATGGTGTTTGAAAAGCCTTCCCCATGCCCATGAATTGCGGGAATTAAGGGAGCATATTCGTGACTTTTAAAACTTTTATGGCCTAGCCATCCATCCTTCAAATAACTTTTATAGCTTTTTATAGCCATAGCCCTTAGAAGGTGTTTGAAAAGTATCAAATGTTGTTGAGTCGGCCCCTAAATCCCCCAATTTGACGAACTTTATTGCTTAAAATTTAGGTGATTTCCCCCAGACTGGGGGGCAAGGGGGGCTTTTCAAACACATTCTTAAAATTTGTGATCATAATAACAACCAAAAACCTAAAATCTATTCCCTGACCACAGCACACCCTTGGTCTTTGCAATTAAGGCGTTGTTCCCGTTCTTGAATCAGGGTAATTAGGTCTGGTCGGCCAGTGAGTTGTAAGCGATATTTTGCCCAGATGCCATAAATGAAATCCGCGATCGCGCCAATCACAGGAATTTGGGTGATGCCATAGACCCAACCCATGCCTAATGCTTGATACACCGAGCGAAAAACCGCCACATTTTTCAGTACGGTGCCATCGGGGAGAATGCCATGGATACGATCCATCGCGGCGGCAAAGGTAACACCACAGTAATGTTCTGGATTGTAACTATCTGCCATTACATCTACAAATTTGACTAAGCCCCGATCGCGGTCTTGTTTTGCAAAAAATTACACTTCCCGTCACACAAAGGGGACG
>JAAUPO010000210.1 GCA_012033095.1 Synechococcaceae cyanobacterium RL_1_2
AAGCCCTAGATCCAGTGCCATTTAATCAGCCCATCTGTTCGGTTATGTCCAATGTTAACCCCCAACCTTCTAAGGATGCAGAGGAGTTAAAAGCTCGTCTGAGTGCGCAAATGACTGGGGGAGTTCGTTGGCGAGAAATTATGCTTAAGTTTAATGAGCTGGAAGTCTCTGAGGCGTGGGAAGTTGGCCCAGGAAAAGTTTTAACGGGGTTGATTAAACGCACTTGCAGCGACATTCAGTTAAACCCAGTTAATTCTGGAGTCAGTTTCTAGAGTCAGTTTTAAATATCTTAAATATCTATTGAATACTTTTGCTAGAACGTGTTTGAACAGTATCAAATGTTGTTGAGTCATCCCCTAAATCCACAAAATTTGGGGGACTTGTTTGAATGATTGTCCCCAAAAATCATGTTTCCCAGGACAGAATCGAAATTTTTGCGTAAGTCCTGTGAAAGTCAAACATCTCAAATCAAACTATTGAAGCTCAGGAAATAGATTTTAAATAAATCCAAGAAATCCAAGAAATCCAAGAAATCCGATATAGATGGGATCGCGATCGCGTTAATCCTTAATCGATGGCAGGGTAATTAGGATAAGATAGGCCCACCATTAATTTCCTGTGAGTGATGTTGTTATGACTGCCACCCAAGAACCTAAGATCCTGCCGATGGAAAAGAAAAAGTTTAAATTTTCCTGGCAGGTTTTGTTTGTGGTGTTGATGTTTATCTATATGTACCTGCCGATCGCGGTGTTGACGGTCTATAGTTTCAATGCCTCCGCCTATAGTGTGGGGTGGGAAGGGTTCACGTGGGATTGGTACATCAAATTATTAGATGATGGCCGTATTTTTGGGGCATTAAAAAATAGCTTGATTGTGGCGTTAGTGTCCGTGGCTATTTCTGCCGTGCTAGGAACGTTGATGGCGGTGGGTTTAGCTAAATATCGCTTTCCTGGCAAAACGTTGTACCTGGGCGTTTCTTACCTGCCGTTAATTGTGCCGGATATTGCGATCGCGGTAGCAACCCTTGTTTTTTTAGCCGTGGTAGGAACCCCCCTAAGTATCTGGACAATCATTGCAGCCCATATTGTATTTTGCTTAGCCTACGTCGCGATCGTGGTTTCGGCTCGCCTTTCCAGCCTTGATCCCAACCTCCAAGAAGCCGCCCTTGATTTAGGGGCTACTCCAGTGCAGGCTTTCATGAAAGTATTACTACCCCAACTAACCCCAGGTATTGTCGCCGGATGTTTACTTTCCTTTGTGTTGAGCATGGATGATTTTTTAATATCTAGCTTTACCGCCGGTACCGGGGCAACCACCCTACCCATGGAAATTTTTAGTCGTATCCGCACAGGGGTCAAACCGGACATCAATGCCCTGAGTGTATTCTTATTGCTGATTTCCGGCGCGATCGCGTTTCTTGCTGAATATATCCGTTACCAAGGGGAGAAAAAACGTTTGCAGTAAGTCTGCCATCAAACAATCAATTCAATTAAGGTATAGCCGTAGCCACAATAAATAATTACCAGAATAACTACTACAAAGGGTCGATGATCATCGGCCCCTACAGAATAAAGCGTTATCAAGGGTTGTTGCTTCAGGTGCATCTTCAATCTTAACTGCACTGACTACAGCTATCTTGGGTAAAAATTGATGATGGTTAACCCTTCCTTGACAATGCTTTAACCATCACTAGGGCTACAGCTATAGCTAAGATTCAAAGGATTTAAACCTAGGATTTAACTAGATTTTTAAAATTTTTCTTCCCCATTTGCGGGGTTCGCTTGCCCGACGAATATTACGCCAAATTTGGGTTGCGGCGAGGGTGCCATCGGCCACCGCGATCGAAACTTGATTCAGACCTTTTTTAATATCCCCCAGTGCAAAAATACGAGGGTGACTTGTTTGACACATGTCATTGGTCAATAAATTATTGCCATCCCGCTCCAAGCCTTCAATATTTTTGAGATAGTGGTCATGGTAAATAGACCCCATGCTAATTAAACCAGTCGTGGCTTCCACCGTTTGACCGTCGGTTAATTTAACACCGCTCATTTTATGATTTTCTCCTAAAAATTCCGCGATCGGGGCTTCATAGAGGGGATAACCATGGTCGGCTAACTTTTGCTTCCTTTGATCACTGACCTCAAACGCCCCATGGGTCAACACAGAAATGTAAGGGGTAAACCAATTCAACACAAAGGCCGCTTCAATTTGTCCTTCAGAACTGGGAATTAAAATCGCTTTTTGATCCCACATATCAAAACCATCACAGATCATGCACACGTGAAGGGTGTACCCCGCATAATCAAACACGTTTTGCATATTTTCTAGTTGGGGTAGCACGTCAATAATGCCCGATGCGGCAATGAGATATTTGCTGCGGAACACGGGATAAATACTATCTTTTTTGCCTACTTTGACCTTAACAGCAAAGGTATCCCCTTCGTCCTGGACATCTTCAACGTAAGCTCGAAAAAAATCTGCACCCCACGCGATCGCTTGTTTTTCCCCATGTTGAAGTACGGTGCGTCCTGGGGTTTCTGGATCAATTCCCACATAATTACGTACTTCCTGCATCCAGAAAGAACGGCCCTTACCTTTTTCAATTACTAACGCTTTTAAGCCATAACGGGCAAGGTAAATAGCTGCGGATAACCCTCCCATTCCCCCACCGACAATGATGGCATCATAAACAGTGTCTAAACGGCTTTCAAAATTGCTTTTGGATAATTTCATGGTGGTTTTCCTTCTGGCCCAGGGCTGAATGATTGGATTATTTTAACCTAGCAAATCCTAAGCAATTAGGTAAAAATTTTACGACGTAATGTTTGGTATAAATAGAATAATGACCTCCATCCTTACAACGAATGAAGGCCCCAAGTATTTCAGTCACCTAGGTAATTTGAGTAATCAATGATCAACTTTAGTAAATCGGCCATCAAGGAATTACAACGGTGGCAACGAGCAAGGGAAGAAGAATTTAGCGAAGTACGCCTAGCGGTAGAATCTGGCGGTTGTTTAGATCTACATTATGATTTTGCTTTTACTTCGGAAGGGGCAGCGGACGATGAGTTAAGTTATCCGGTGGCTGACTCCCTAATGATTTTAATTAAGGTGAAAGATGCTCCTTATTTGGAAAATTTAAAAATTGATTTTTCTGAAGATCTTATGGGGGGAGCTTTTCGGTTTATTAATCCCAACGTGGCAGAAACCTGTGGTTGCAGTCAATCGTTTACTTTACCTGCCCAGTGATTTTGGGGATCAGGGATTAGGGATTAGGGGGCCTAGTTGCGATCGCGTCAGTTGAGGCTCTAATTCTTAAATCGGATTACATTGTATGAATGTATAAAAGCCTTAGAACGTGTTTGAAAAGTATCAAATATTGTGGAGTCGCCCCCTAAATCCCCCAATTTGGGGAACTTTATTGCTCAAAATTTAGGTGATTTCCCCCAGATTGGGGGTCAAGGGGGACTTTTGAAACACATTCTTACTTCTTACTTCTTAATTCCTACTTCTGACCAATGGAATGAAAAATAGATTGTAATTTTATGCCAAGCAGTACTAGTGGGACAGTTAGAAATCAAACATCCGACCTTACGCATCAGATCTAGAATTTCCTTGGGGTATGGTTTAGGGGAAATGCTTCGTCATCTCTATCAAGATGTGTGGCCCGATTACGGGGAAGTACTATATCTGGCTCCGACTAATATGGGATTGGTCTATCACAGTGCGATCGCCCAGGGCTTACAAAAGCATTTTGACCATAATGTCGCCTTTGCCCTAACAGATGTGATGGAGAAATTAGCTCAATCATCTACTTCCTTGACAGTGGGGCAAGATCATTATCAATTTCAGTATCAAGCCAATTTTAACCAAGGGACGATCCTCTTTACCCTAGAGCCTGGAAGCCTGAGTCCCTGGTTATCTAATCTCTATCAATCCTGGGGAGAATCTAGTGTTGTTATTCCCCCCATGGCCATTACTATTAGCGATCGCGATGGGCTAAGTCAATATGGCCATGCCCGCTGTTGTGCCTTATTACGGGGGGGCGATGATGATGGATTACTGCTCCCTAATCCCCCCTGGCCAACCTTGATGGATCATGGGCCCTCCTGGAACCTAGTGCGGGCGATCGCGTTATGTTGTGATCGCTGTGAATCCCCCACCAATAAACCTAATTGGCATAAAGCCGCTCTCCAACTCACGGAAGCCCTGCTTCAATATGATCGCTCCTCCCCAGCCACCGAGTTCCCAACCCAAACCCCATCCATAGCAAGTTAGCCCTAGTAGCGATCGTGCAAAAGCTCCTCCATTTCATCCTTACCCAAAAACTGAATATTTCTGCCCCCACCCACCTTTAAGCCACCGGACATATAGTCTTTTTGAATGATTATGGGAAATAAGTAGGGCTGAAATTAGCCTATGGCAAGGAGCAAAATCCCACACTAAACTCAACTGGCTATAGTATCAGATTCCTATCCCAATTTGGTAGTCCTATACAAGTAAGGATCAGAAAGACTAAACCCCTTGATAATCAATTATCCTGGGTCTAAATATCCTTACAGCTTTAGCACTACCACCAATTTTATAAAATAGGACAGATGATAAAATTGTGAAATCTTTACTATATAGTCTTTTCACAAATTCATAGGATGCCTATTCAAGCCAATTTGGCATTACTTTCTACTCCTTAACCAAGGAATGGCAAATAAATTATAGATTCATTATAGATTCATGATTTTATGCCAAATAGTATTAGGTCGGCACCGGTAAGCCCGGCATCAACCGAGCCCATTTCCCCTGTTCTTCCAAAAAGGAACTGCACCCCACCACATCCCATTCCATTTCAATGGTTTCCGCATCGGTACGAATATTGACGTTAATGGTGGGCTCCTGGGCAATAAAATCAGGCTCCTCCGTCAAATGGGGTTGTTGATGCTGATTCTCCACTGCGTAATAGGTTTCACAACGATCAACGTAATGGCAATTAATACAAATACACATCGAAATATTTGCTCCACAAACGTAATTTTTAGCCTATTGTAATCAATTTCAAATAGTACAAAGAAACTGTTTTTTTTGTGGCGGCTAATTAATTAGGGATGACAGCAAAAAATTTGATCCAACTGAGTTAATGATGAACCCAATTAACCTATTTTCACTTTGCCTATAAACTTATCTAAATTAAGTTACCCAAATTGCAAAAACTGCGTTACAAATAAAGCAAATCCATAGCACAGGAGCGATAACTGAGGTTATTCCCCAGGGGCAATCCTATTATTAATACGCAAGTACTACTTGATCGGTTTAGTTGATCTAATTAAGGTTGATTTGTCATTAATAACGCGATCGCAAC
>JAAUPO010000211.1 GCA_012033095.1 Synechococcaceae cyanobacterium RL_1_2
ATTCTGGGGGAAATTACTTAGATTTAACCAATGAAGCTCCACAAATTGGGGATTTAGGGGGGACTCAACAACATTGGATACTTTGCAAACACCTTCTTAAATCAATATCAATGAATAAAAGTGACATACAGAAAAAACTTCTGGGAGCATCTCAATTATGTAAATTGCCTACTTTGCTAACGACAAAATAGGGGTTTCAACTCCTAAGATGAGTGTTTCTGCAAAAGTGAGATGCTCCCAAACTTCTCTATCCTTCTTTCCCAGAGGTAATAAAGATAAAGATTATGAGCAACAGTGAATGTTTTATCTGTACTGATAATTTGTACTGATAAGTTTACGATTTGATATTAGGGCATTCCCAAAGAAACAAAACCTTCACCGTAATGGTTTGAAGGGGAAAGCACCCTTTGCTTCTATCGGGGGTAGCGATAACTAACGGTAATTTCAATCAATTCAATCAATTCAATTAATTGAATCAATGATATCAATGATGTTGTTTCTCAGGGGAACAAATCTACAGATCGGAGTAGTCATTATGCTACATTAGGCAAACTAATTTACTTTTACAACAAAATTTAACATATGGGTAAATATCTAGTACTGGGTTTGAGTGCGGTGCTATTCTGGCAAGCCCCGACGATCGCGACGTTGCCCGCAGCACCATTAATTTTGGCCCAGAGTTCTACTGGTAATGCCCAATTAGATAATCTTCTCCGGGAAGCTAAGAAATATGTAGATGCGAAGGACTTTAATAATGCAGTTTCTACCTATAATCAGGCGGTTAGTTTAGCTCCGAATAACAGCAGAATTTACTCTGGTATCGGCTATCTACAAACGTTACAGAATAATTGGAATGCCGCAGTTAATGCCTATCGTCAGGCCACAACCCTAGAGCCAGATAATGCCGAATTTGCCTATGCTTTAGGTTATAGTCTGGCCAACAATGGGGACTTAGCCGGAGCAACGGAGGCCTATTCTAACGCGATCGCCTTAGATCCTAACCAAGTGGAATATTACATGGGCCTAGGCACAGTTTTTTAGCCCAGGGCCAGGTGAATGGTGCGATTAAAGTTTATCAACAGGCTCTCCAATTAGATCCCCAAAACAAAGAAATTTATAGTGCCTTAAGTACGGCCTATCAAAACATTCAGCTTAATAGTGATGCAATTAATGTTTTGGAACGGGCAATTCAACTGTTCCCCACCGATATCAGCCTTAAACTAAAGCTCGCCCAGTACTTTATTTCACAGAATAATATTCCTGAGGCGATTGATTTACTAGACCGTGCGATCGAAGTAGATCCCCTGAACGCGGGAGTACAGTTAGAAGTAGCCAGAATTTTGCAGTCCCAGGGTTTACTAGACTCGGCGTTTAATGCCTATAAACTTGCTTTGGATTTAGATAGCTCCCTCATTGATGCGAAAGTTGGGATCGCGGCAATTAATTTACGTAGGGAAGATTTTTTAAGTGCCATTATCGGCTACCGAGAGTTAGCGGAATTACTACCGAACAATCCGGATGTGTACTATAACCTCGGTCTCAGTCTGCGGGGAAGAAGTCGTATGAAAGAGGCCAAAGAAGCCTGGGAAACTTCTATCCAGCTTTATCAACTCCAGGGCGATCGCAATGCTGTTGCTCGAGTGGAAGCTTTAATGAAGAAGTTTTAGACTAATCCTCGCATCTGTCATCATTTAAACCTGAAACTCCTCTTAGCTAAGGATTTTAGTTTAAAACTATATTTTCTAAACCTGGCTCAGGATAAACGTTTTAATGCTAATTGATGACACCCCCTAAATTAATTAATGGTAGTGCTAAAGGTGTAAGGATATTTAGACCCAGGATAATTGATTATCAAGGGGTTTAATCTTCCTGATTCTTACTGCTATAGGACTACCTAATTAATAATAATTAAGGAAGCTACAGATAGAACAATTTCCTCTGCACTTAAATTTACCTAAGCTCCTAAGCAAGGTAACCGATCGCTTTTGCATGCTTTACTTCAGGGATAACGGATTCCTCAATGGTGTCCAAATCAAACCAAAACGTTGTCCCCACCCCCACTTCACTGACTAAATACACTTGGCTATGGTGTTTGTTAACAATGATGTTACGCACGATCGATAGTCCCAGCCCAGTACCTTCTAAGGTGTGGACTTTGTTTTCTACACGGAAAAAGCGGTTAAAGATCGATTCTTGATCCTTTGGTTCAATGCCAATACCGGTATCAGCCACCTCAATTCTCACCTTTGGCCCATGGTTGGGGTGTTGGTAACGGTAAGCCCGGATTGTAATCATGCCAGAGGGGTTAGTAAATTTAAACGCATTACCCACTAAATTGGTCAGCACTTGTAACAGCAGATCATAATGACCTAACACTAGGGGTAAATCCAGCTCAATATCTTGATTTAATTCAATTTGTTTATCCTTGGCGTTTAATTTATAGGTGCGGAGGGTTTGGCCCACCAATTGCTCTAAATCAATGCCCACCAATTGATAGATTTTGGCGGACTCTAACCGAGATAAATCCAGTACATCATTCACCAGGCGAGTTAATCGATCGGTTTCATGATTGGCGGTATCTAAAAATTCTTTTTTTTCTTGGTCTGAAAGCTCTTCCCCATATTCAGCTAGGGTTTCGATGAAGGATTTAATATTGAATAGGGGCGTACGTAACTCATGGGACACATTACTAATAAATTGGCTTTTTGCTTCATTCAATTCCGTTTCTTTAGTGATATCCCGGATGGTAATGGCAATACCTCGGATATTTTCCCTCGCTTGATCTAGCACCTCTGTCAATAAAATTCTGATGGTACAAGGTTTCGGCTCCTCTAAGACCACTGTAAATTCTTCTGGGGAAGCGAGGTAATCCCCTTTTAATAAGGGGTGGGGATCAAGGGCGTAGGCTTGATCATCGGTGATTACACTTTTGAGGGGCTTGATCAGTTGTTGACTAACATCTAGGGGCAAATAATCTAGAAAGTTTTCACCAATAATGCTTTGATTACCCCAATTGAAGATCGATCGCGCCGTCGGATTGGCCAAAATAATGTGCATATCCGTATCCACTAGGATCGCTCCATCCGCGATCGTGCTAACGAGGGTTTCCAATTTTGCTTTTTCGGCGGTTAATTCTTCAATATTTTGTTCTTCATACTTTTCTAGGCGTTGGGCCATTTCATTAAAACTATCAATTAATTGGCCTAGCTCCCCCCCCAAAGGTAAATTAATACGCTGTTTGAAGTTGCCGGTGGCAATATTTTTGACCCCCACCAATAACTCCTTAATGGGCCGGGTAATGGTGAGAGCGTTAAACACTGCCCCCAAAATTACCATGGCCCAAATAGTAATAAATACCGCGATCGTGACATCCCTAGTCAAGTTAGAGGAAGCCACCACCGTATCATTAGGGTTAATGCCTAACGCTAATACCCCCAGATACTTATTCTCATGGCGAATGGGCACAAAGACATCGGTCACCTCCCCGTTAGGGGTTAAATGCTGACGTACTAAAGGAAAGTCCGTATCCCGTTGATATTCCTTAGGTAATTGAATCCGCCGCTGAATGCTTAACTCATTGTTTACTTCCGAAGCACTATAGGGAATACCAAAAAAAATTTCTCCCCCTTCATCGGCATAGATGATGTAGCGCACACTAGAAGTACTGCTGTAAAAGCGACCAGCAAATTTAGCCACATCCCCAAGGTTATGTTCTGCAATCATCGGTGCAGAATTAGCCGCAATTAGTAAACCGAGGTCACTCCCAAATCTCGTATCATTTAGCCTGGCATCCTGTTGAATCGTATTAACCGCCCAAAAGGTAATTGCACTCATGAGTAAGGACACAATTAAGGTGGCCCCGGCCATGAGTTTGGTTTGGAGGTTAAATTCGGCCCACCAACTAGTTAGTAATTGATTAAGTTTAGTGATCAAAGAAAACAAAATGGTTAGGTATTAAGGGGCTAAAAATGGGCTGAAAATGGGCTGAAAAATAGAAACGTAGGGCAGATTAAGTTATTGTAACGAAATGCTCAAAGTTTGTTGATCTTCCTCGCAGTGGTGAGGTTAATTCCCCAAGGTTTCTTCGTTGGGATTATTGTTGGGGGTTTGGGATTTGGGGTTCATTAACCATTGAATACTTAAACTAGTTAAACCGGCGATCACTAATAAACCAACGGAAATAAGAGCAACTTTTAATAACGGCGATCGCGTTTCTTTGATTTTTGCCAATTCCTCCTCTAAGCGATCGTCCATGGTGGCATTAGATAGCTGTTGTTGCTCTTCAAGGTAGGCCTGGGCGAATTGTTGCTCCATGGATGGCTCTGGGGGAGTAGGTAATGTGGCTAATTCCAGTTGTTCCGGTGATGGGGTGAGGGAGGAAATCTCTTCAAGGGGCATTAATTCATCTTCTAAATTCACCATCAGTGGATAGGGGGCAGAAACTTGGTAGTAGGAAGCCACCGCCGTAATGTTGTCATCTAAATTTCTAACCTTAGCCTGTTCCACGATGGATTTGACCCCCACCTCCAAACTATTAACCCCCGCCATAATACTATCAGCCCAAGATTTTCCCTCGGTTTCCACAATGCCAAAGTCCGTTAAACCATCGGAGCAGAGCAGTAAAATGCCATCCTCTGGAATCACAAAACGGATCACATTCACCTTTAACTGTTCCCCATCCTTAATCCCTAGGGCTTGGGTCAAGGCGGTGGCATCGGGCCGTTGACTAATATGACTAGCGGTGGTTTTGCCCGCTGTAATTTCCCGTTTTGCCATGTCATCATCCACCGTTAATAACTGACAATAATCAGGGGTAAGCCAATAGGCACGGCTATCCCCCACCCAAGCAATATAAAGTTCATGGCTATTTTGGTAGCCCGTATCGGGATGGGGGACTTCCTGGGGTAATTGTAATGCCATCACCAGGGTGGTACCCATGCGTTGACGGGCCGATCGCTGCCGGGCATCATTACGACTCACAATTAAATTATTAGCCACCTTCACGATCGCTTCAATTTGTTGGGCCATCAATTGGGGAGTAATAATTTCTGTTTCTAAAGCAATCTCCGCCAGTAAGCCTTTGACTTGCAATTTAATCGATTCTACGGCTAGTTGGCTGGCAACTTCTCCCCCCTCATGGCCGGCAATACCATCACAGACAATAGCCAGATGATCTAACAATAGATAATTGGGTTGAACCCCGTTGCTCGCAAAATCCGAAGGTTGGGGAAATAAACTATCTTCGTTCAGCTTCGGTTTAACCCCCATATCCGTCATCCCTCGCAATCCTTAAGCGTAATGGTTGGGAGGCGCTATGGAGGAGCAACAAACGATTGAGGTGTTCCGTAACGGATT
>JAAUPO010000212.1 GCA_012033095.1 Synechococcaceae cyanobacterium RL_1_2
TTAGGGAGTGTCATCAATTAGCATTAAAACGTTGATCCTGCAGGGAAAACGCATACTTCCCTTTTTCGCAATAAGCAAAGTTAAACAAGCTTTTATTGAGAATAAAAATTTTAAAAAATCGCTGAAACTATTATTTTTTCGTTGAGTGAAAATTAGTGTGCGTTTGCCCTAGTTGATCCTGGGCCAGGTTCAGAAAGTATAAAGTATGGTTTTAAACTGAAATCCTTAGCTAAGAAGAGTTTCAGGTTTAGGCGATGACAGACCCTAGCAACGTGGGTAATTACCAAAATACATTCAGTAATTTATAAATCAAGTTTGCGCCGATAAAGCCAATCGGTAAGGTAATGGCCCAGGCCCCAAGCACTCCTTTTAAAATATTACTGTCCACCGATTGATCGGTTTGGGTAAAACCAATCCCAGCGACGGCTCCGACTAGGGCATGGGAAGTGGAAACGGGAAACCCAAACCGGGATGCCACTAAAATTACGGTAGCGGTACTAAGCTCCGCTGCAAAACTTGGCTAGGTTTAATGGCAATAATTTTTTCCCCTACCGTCGTAATTACTTTTTTTCCCTGCACTGCTAGCCCAGCCCACTAAGCCTAAACCTCCTAGCAGTAATAACCAGAGAGGAATGGTAAATTGATCGAGATGGCGAGCGTTAATAATTACAGCTAAGGGGGCGATCGCATTGCCGACATCATTGGAACCATGGGCAAAGGCGACGAAACAGGCACTAACGATCTGTAATTTAGCGAAGATCGGTTCAAATTCGATCGGGTCTTGGGTGCGAAAATTTTGATCAATCACCCCCACCATAATCATGGTGCCCACACAACCTACTCCCAAGGTGATGGGTAAAGAAGAATGAAATACCCTGGGGGCAAGAATGGTTAGAAAAATACCTGTTACTAATAACCCTAACCCCATAAATAGGAATCTGATCTTAGTGCCGTAGTGATGGATAATGGCGGCGATCGCTGTAGATAACAAGCTCGCCGCCACACCGCTAGCTAAGGGGGTTAAAATCCAACCGAGGGAAATCACCCCTAGGGTATTCCAGTTAATAGCTCCTAGGGTCACCCCCGCGATCGCCCCTACCACCACGTGGGAAGAAGCCACCGGCCAACCCAATAACGTTGCCACTTGCAACCAGATGCCACAGCTAAGTAACACTGCGGCCATTTGTTTAATGATGGTAGTGGGGTCAGGGTTGCCATCAAATTGAATAATATCTAACCCTAGGGTTTTAGTTACTTCTTGGCCAAACAATACCGCCCCTAACAATTCTAAAATAGCGGCCACGATTAGGCTTGTTTGAGGCTTAAGGCCTTAGAACCCACTACGGTTCCCATGGAATTGGCCACATCATTGGCCCCTAAATTCCAAGCAACAAAAAATCCAAGCAGAATAACAATGGTGAGAATGGTCATGGGCGATCGCCTAAAATTTTTTCAACAAGTTTGCTGGTGGAGCTAGGGACTTCAATGTTAATCAATTCAATTGTCCCCCATAGCTATGGACGATAGGGCTTTCCGGTAATGTTTCGATGGTATAGTCTCCCCCTTTAACGTAAATATCTGGCTGTAATTGGCCAATGGTGACTATCGCGGTGGGTTCATCAAAAATAATGACCCCATCGACGACGGCTAAAGCAGCCATGACCTCTGCTCTTTGCTCCTGGGGTACTAAGGGACGAAGGGGATATCCTGGGGGTTGATGGCCTTTAATTGTCCTCACCGATTGATCACTATTTAAACCTAATACCAAGGTTTTACCTAAGCTTTTAGCCGCTTGTAAATAACGCACATGGCCAGCATGGAGCAAGTCAAAACAACCATTGGTAAATACTAGGGGTCGCCATTGCTCTGGTTCTTTACTAATAATTTGTGACAATACATCGCGATCGTAGATAGCCATATCAAACCTAGAATAATCAATTCCAACTAATAAACTAATATTTGTACAATAGAGATGACTCCCTATCCATGAATGATGTTATGACCTTGCCTTACCATCTAGGTGCTTTTTTTCCCCCAATCATGTGGGATAGCCTTTTTTCCACCCAAGGAATAATGCTCATGCTGCTGGCGGCCTATGCTGGCGCGATGTGGATGTTTCTGTCTAGTGCCCCTAAGGTTTATACCGTGATGGTATCCGATCTCGCGATCGCCCAAAATTTATGAAGGATTGCTCGATCTAAAAATAGCCGATATTCCCCTTCATTACTATTACAACTACGATCAAACCATGGGTATGGGTTCCGCCACCCTTGATCCGATGTACCTCAATACCGGTTCGATGTTCTCCCAAGGTAATCCCAGTCCATTGAATGGAGCGGAGGGCCTATGGTATCAACTTAAAAAAAATGCCCAGCTTCATATCATTGCTGGAGCCAGCTACGGCAATCAAAATAATCAACGTCACGTCTGCTTTGATAAAAAAGCCCTAGAACTCATCCTGCTCAAAGTTCAAGCCCGCCGTCTCAAATACAAAATTCGCAAAGAAGAACCCCTCAATTTTTTAGTGAAAGACCTGGATCAACGCATCATTGAACTCCTAGAAGTGGATAACTAAATTGCTGGTCAAGTTCCAACCCTGTTAACGTTAAATCAACCAAAAGGCAGAGGAACTATGGAGTGAGTTCCTCTACCGTGTTTAATTTGTTATTCGAAAAATCTAAAAATTAAACCAAAACCTTAAAATTCATCGTATTGATTAGAAGATCCCCCAAAACTCCCTTCATTATCTCGCTTTGAACCTAGTAATTCCAGATCCGAAACCCTAATTCTGGGGGCGGAACGTTCTGCACCCGTACCGCGATCGACCCAACTATCAATCTTCAAAGAACCCTTAATGCCGATCAAACTGCCTTTGCGCACATAGTTAGACGCAATCTCAGCGGTTTTTCCCCAAACTTCCAAACTGAACCAATCCGGCTGCTCATCTCGACGAGAACGGCGATTCACCGCCAAAGAGAAGTTGCACACCATATCACCATTTTCAAAATAACGAACTTCCGGATCTTTCCCCGCCCGTCCCACAAGGGTTACCACATTAAGATTCATAACTTCTAATTATCGTAAATTCCAATTGTTTAAAATTCTCATCATAGTAGAGATACACTTTCCTATTATATTAAGGTTTTATAATTACTTATCCCTTACTAAGGGCTAATTTTTGATTAGCTTCAACCTTCTTAGGTTTGTTCTTTAGTATAGGATGTGGTTTATTAAGAATAATTTATTTAAAAACTTTAAGATTAAAAATTCAGAACTCAAACGAGGGGAATCCTATAGTGACTATTAGAGTAGCAATTAACGGTTTTGGACGGATTGGGCGCAACTTCCTAAGATGTTGGATCACCAGAGAAAATAGTGGTCTTGAAGTGGTAGGGATCAACGATACATCTGATCCTAGCACTAATGCCCATCTACTTCGTTATGATTCCATGTTGGGTAAACTCGGTGACGATGTAGAAATCAGTGCCGATGAAAATTCCATCACAGTTAATGGCAAAACCATCAAATGCGTCTCTGATCGCAATCCCCTTAACCTTCCTTGGAAAGAGTGGGAAATCGATCTTGTGATTGAAGCGACTGGTGTTTTCGTTACCGATGAAGGTGCTTCTAAACATATTACCGCTGGAGCAAAACAAGTATTAATCACTGCCCCTGGCAAAGGAGCCAATATTGGTACCTATGTGATGGGGGTAAACCATGACAAATATGAGCATGGTCAATATCGTGTAATTAGTAATGCTAGCTGCACCACCAACTGTCTGGCTCCCTTCGCTAAAGTTCTTAACGATAACTTTGGCATCATCAAAGGTACGATGACCACTACCCACAGCTACACTGGCGATCAAAGAATCCTAGATGCTTCCCACCGTGATCTTCGTCGGGCTAGAGCGGCGGCAATGAACATTGTTCCGACCTCCACTGGTGCAGCCGCAGCAGTAGCTTTAGTGGTACCTGAATTAGCCGGTAAGCTTAACGGTATCGCGTTGCGGGTTCCTACCCCTAACGTTTCGGTGGTTGACCTTGTAGTTCAAGTGGAAAAAATACGATCGCGGAACAGGTAAACGATGTACTGAAAGCAGCTAGTGAAGGAGCGTTAAAAGGCATTCTTGACTACACTGAGTTACCCCTTGTTTCTTCTGACTTCCGGGGTACGAATGTTTCTTCCACCATCGATGCTGGTCTTACCATGGTCATGGGTGGCGATATGGTCAAAGTAGTAGCTTGGTATGACAACGAATGGGGTTATTCTCAACGGGTTGTGGACTTAGCTGAACTTGTTGCTGCTAAATGGGCTTAGTTTCTCCTTAAACGGAAATAAATTATTGGTTGTTAGATGATTAATTAGTTCTAAACCCCTTCAAGGAATGAGGTTTAAATCCCACTAAAGTCATCAATACAATTTCAATTACCCTCTGCTTCCGGGCAGGGGGTTTTATTTTAGCTTTTGTCTTGTCTATAACTTGCCCTAATCTCCAGACAATGATCGCGATCGCGATGATTATCCTATAGGACTTACGCATAAGCCCCCTAAATCCCTCAAAGTTGGGGGACTTTTAATGATTTTTCTGATTTTTCAGAAATTTCTCCCCCAGCATTGGAGGCAGGGGGGCTTTATAAATCAGCTCTTAATCTCAGCAACAATGGAGATAAAAATTATTTTCCCATACTAAACAAAACGGTTTTGGGATAGAACCCATTTGGTATCTATCGGTAGATTTGTAATGCTTGAACTGTATTGATGTCATGCTGATTAGGTTCATTTTGATTAAGGTTTGTTCGGCTCAAGTCTTACTGTGCTATTGACCGTTAAAAGCGATATACCCGAAAGCCTTATTGTTCAAGATCAGGATCTCAAATGGGTTATAGTAATCCTAAATGGCTTGTGGAAATTGAGTGCATTGAAAGCCAAGTAAGGATCTTCATCTTATGACCTAGTTAGGACTGCTATAACCATAGAATTTTAAAAACTCCCAAAGTAAAAAACTTTATCCAGTAAGGGAATCGAGACAAAAACAAAATGTCATCAATAGATCCTCAATAGATATTTACCCACTAAAAAACCCTAGCTAATCAATAACTAGGGTTTTTATAATCATCGTTAATCTTCAATTAATTACCAAATAATTAAAGCAATGACGCTTAATCTTACATTCAGCAATTTAATGATTAATCCAATGATTAGCTAAGAGCGTTGATAGCATAGTCGATGTAGCTGTTAGCTTGAGTACCACCATCACCGGATACACCGTGGTTAGCTTTACATACTTAAGAGCTTCTACATACCAGCTAGGAGAAAGTTCAAAAGCACTGTTG
>JAAUPO010000213.1 GCA_012033095.1 Synechococcaceae cyanobacterium RL_1_2
GAATCGCCCTGGTATTAGTGGACTTACGACACAAGCCCCTAAGGATCGTGAATTAAATAACTTAGAAATTTGTAGGGTATCCTTCAAGGGAGCGTAACCCATCAATATTTAAGTTTTAGATGTTATTAAATTCTTATTCCTAAATCCCCCAAATTTGATGGACTTACTTGAGCGATTGTCCCCAAACATCATGGTTCCCAGGACAGAATCGAAATTTTTGCGTTAGTTCTGTCAAAAAACCATAGCTTGCAACGTTGGAGTATGGGCCAGGTTTAAGAAGTTTAAGCACAACCATGTCAAACCTAAAACTCTTTTCTAATCTGAATTTTAGGTTTAAATGATGACAGACCCTAGGTATTTATAGGTATTTATGATTATGTGAGTTATTGAGGTCTAACTGTTGAAGTAGAGTTTGGGTGATGGTGGTGATCCCAGACCAGTTTTGATCCTTAATTAGATTGTCTGGAAACAGCCCTCGCCCAAGGCCGATCGCGATCGCTCCAGCTTGTAGTAACGGTGGCCCATTCGCGATCGTTACCCCCCCAGTAGGAATTAGGGGAATATGACCTAAGGGCCCCTGAAGAGCTTTAAGATAGGTCGGCCCTCCTAGGGTAATGATCGGAAATACCTTCACGGCAGTAGCTCCCCCCTGCCATGCCTGAACAATTTCTGTGGGGGTGCTAGCCCCAGGAATAATGGGAACTTGATGCCTTTGGCTAGCTTAATTAAGCCTTGATCCACATGGGGACAAAACACAAAATCGGCTTCCACCGCGATCGCGTCTTGCAGGGCCTGGTGGGTTAAAACGGTGCCTGTGCCAATGTGACATTGGGGAAACAAATATTTTCAGCTTTTCAATTAACACCGCAGCCCTAGGGGTATTCCAGGTTACTTCGATAAATTTAATTCCACCGTCCACTATCGCCTGAGCTAGGTTGATCCCAAGGGAATGCTCCTGCACCCGAATGACTGCGATTACCGGATCTTTTTTCCATGCCAACAATAAATTTCTATCCATAACCCTCAACTTAACTGGGTAGGCCAAACCTCTCTCAGCCTAGGTAAGCTAGCCATTATAAGCAGGAATGTTAGGTTCTAGGGGACGATGTTCTACCAACAACGACACCAGGCTAATCTAAAGCTTCAACATTAGCTTCAACATTGACCAAATTGATCAGACGTAACACTAGATCCTACAGATCCTGAGCAATAACGCTCTCTTGCTGTTGGTAAGTTTGATTAATTTAAGTAATTAGATTAACTTGATTAATATTAGGCCTTAGCCCCTGTCAAGCCCTAAGATCCCATGGTATCTTCGTGGGGTGCGGTGGTTCCTGATAGTCCTAATAGTTAAGCTACGATGACAAACTTACCAGCGATCGCGGATCTCTAGCGGATCTTTACGAACCCAGCTAGAACTATCCATCGTCTAGGTTTGAGGTGCCATCCCAAAAACCTAGAATAGGCTTAGGTTCTCAAAACTTTGGATAATCTTGGATAATATTTGCCCATTTCATAAGTAATGCTTTGATATGGGTAGCCTATATATTATATTTGACCTAACCAAGTATAGTTAGTAACCGCTACTACTAAAACTAAATTCTATAAAAAATTATAAAAATTTATTATTGAGGAATAACCTATGAGCGATCGCCCTGTGCTAATCGGTGTGGCCGGTGATTCTGGATGTGGTAAATCCACGTTTCTCCGCCGCCTAACAGATCTATTCGGCAGTGAATTCATGACTGTTATCTGTCTAGATGACTACCACAGTCTCGATCGTAAAGGTCGTAAGGCTGCTGGGGTAACGGCCCTAGACCCCAAAGCTAACAACTTTGACCTCATGGCGGAGCAAATCACTGCTCTTAAAAATGGCGAAACCATTCAAAAACCTATTTATAACCACGAAACCGGTGAACTTGATCCCCCAGAAGAAGTTAAACCTAACAAAGTAATCGTAATTGAAGGTCTTCACCCCTTCTATGATGAGCGGGTTAGAAAATTAATTGACTTCAGTGTTTATCTTGACATTAGTGAAGAAGTTAAAATTAACTGGAAAATTCAGCGGGATATGGCAGAACGGGGCCACACCTACGAAGATATTCTTGCCTCGATCGAAGCTCGTCGCCCTGATTTCACTGCCTACATCGAAATTCAACGTCAATACGCTGATGTGGTAATTCAAGTATTACCCACCAAGCTACTAGACGATAAAGATAGCAAGCTGCTCAGGGTTCGCCTCATGCAGAAAGAAGGTATTCCTAACTTTGAACCTTCTTACCTATTTGACGAAGGCTCCACCATTGATTGGCGTCCCTGTGGTCGTAAACTTACCTGTGCTTACCCTGGCATCAAAATGTATTACGGTCCCGATAATTTCCTTGGGAATGAAGTATCTGTCCTTGAAATTGATGGTCAGTTCGATAATCTAGAGGAGATGATCTACATTGAAAGTCACCTCAGCAAAACCGGCACTAAATATTACGGTGAAATGACTGAACTTCTACTCAAGCATAAAGAATATCCTGGCTCCAAAAATGGTACTGGTTTATTCCAAGTCCTTGTAGGTCTCAAAATGAGAGAAACCTATGAAAAACTAGTCGGTGGTTCCACAGTAGAAAAACTTCAAGCTACTGCCTAAGTAAATCAGTTCCTAGTTTGATCTAGTTTGATTACTTAACCCATCAATGTATTTTTGCGTGTAGCATATACTTTTTGCCCATGTTCTAAAGATGTTGCAAATATTGCAAATATTTTAGTTATCGTTAGAGCGATCGCTGTTAGGATTATCCGCGATCGCTTTTTTGATGATCTAAAATCCCTAGCAGCCTATGGGCAATTATTAATTCCCCTCAAAAATAAGCACTATGGTGAAATTTGGGCTAACCACCGTTATTGGTTTATTTATCCTGATTGAAATATTCCTCTGGTTAAAAACCTTTATTAATCCCCTGCCCCTCTATATTTTTGCAGGGGCATTCCTCGCGATCGCCTCCAATTACGACAAAGGCATGATCCAAGGCACCAGCTTAGAAAACTTACTGCGATCGTGGTCTTCTGCCCCCATCAAACCCGATCAATCCTCAATCATGCCACCACAAACCAAGGGGAAGGCCAGGACTGCTAGCCCTCCCCATCTCGATGGAAAATGATCACATTGTTCAGCGTTAGAATCGAACTATAGTCTTTTTGAATAATTATGGGAAATCAATAGAGCTGAAATTACTCTATTGGCAAGGAGCAAAAATCCCACACTAAATCCAATTAACTATAAGCTATTAACGCCATCGCTGTGGTGGAGCGTTAGAACCGTAAGCCAACACCAGTTTGTACAGAAAACGCAGTGCCCCCACTGTCCCGATAGGCATCAAATGCCACTACCGCATTACCAAAAATGGCTAGGTTGCTGTTGGGTACCATATAATCAATGCCCGGTTGGATGGCAAAAGCCGTTTGATCCCCCACGGGAGATGGCCCCTCACTTGCAAAGGAGGCCCCAAGACCTAAATAAAGATCACTTTGCCAACTAATGGGAAAGTCATAGGAAATCGTGGGGATCACCGCCGTTCCTTGACCAATTAAAGCTTGGGTACGGATAGAAAACGGGGCTTCTAAAAATTTGTATCGCATGGCGATCACCCCGCCAATTTGTTGACCTTGGCCGTTAAGATTATCCGTTAAACCAAAAGTTGGGCCGATGCCAATGTAACTACCGTAGGCCGCCTGAGCAGATGCAGATTGATGGTGAATCCCGATAGTTGCTGCGATCGCGATCGCCGATGCAGTTAATGTTTTCGACCAAAAGCGATGGTGCAGCATGGACTTACTCCTCAAACTAAAAAATTAAGCCAATAGGCAATAAATTTTACAAAGATTTTGGTTAAGTATAGCCCTATATGGTTTGTCTCAACAATGCAATCCCATACCGATCCCAGTAATCCCTGACCATTAAGCCATTAAAAATAATTCTGGTTTAGCAAAAATCATCCGACCGGCAGACGTTTGTAAAGCCGAAGTTACCGTCACCCTCAACTCCTCCCCCACATGGGCAGAACCCTCTTCCACCACCACCATGGTGCCATCATCTAGATAGCCTACTCCTTGTTGGGGTTCTTTCCCCTGCTTGATAATTTTTAAATCCAATGTATCCCCAGGTAAATAAATAGAACGAATCGCCTTTGCCAGATCGTTCACGTTCAAAATTTCAATCTTTTGTAAATTAGCAACTTTACTCAGGTTGTAATCATTGGTTAAGAGGGTGGCATTTAATTCCATGGCAAGGCGTAATAACTTCGCATCCACCGTACTAATGTCATCATAATCGGCAGAATTAATGACAATGCGATTAGGAAAACGTTCTTGGGCACTATTTAAAATGTCTAGCCCCCTTCTGCCCCTGACCCGTTTTTGATCGTTGGCCGTATCTGCTAATAATTGCAACTCATCCAACACAAACTGGGGTACTAATAATTGCCCTTCAATAAAACCAGTTTTGAGTAATTCCTCAATGCGTCCATCAATAATGCAGCTAGTGTCGATAATTTTAGTCGTAGCGGGCTTAAGGGTTCCCTCGGATAACAGAATATTCTCTAAACTATTAGGGTTAATCAACCTTAAAAAGTTACGACCATGGGTATCGGCTAAACTAATGCCCAAATAAGCAAACATCAAACTCCCTAAAATTGCCAACATCGGCTTAATGAAGGCAAATTCCTTAGGAATGGGCAGGACAAAAATTGGTGCTAACATCAAGTTGGCTAAAAGCAACCCAATCACTAAACCCACAGCCCTGGTCAAAATAACTTCAATGGGGGTTAGTCTAACCTGTTGTTCTAGTCGCCGATAGGTTGTCTGGATTAAAAGACCAAAACCTAGACCCAAAATCCCACCAAAAACTCCACTGATAACTCTTAGGGCTTCAACGTTGGTAACTTGGGCTAGGACTTCTAGGGGAAGAGCTTCCACAAGGGAAAAGCCAATACTACCTAACGCAACGATAAAGATGAAGATAATGGTGAAATCGATCATGGTTATGGGCCAAAGGAAATGATAAATATTTTCCCATTATATCTATTGCGCCCTCGATCCTTTTCTTAAGAAAATGACCGATCGCGTTGGGAGGGATCGATCAGGATGGGGTTTATGGTAAATGAGATGGGCAAGTGCCTCCGGCTGGGGACATTTAAGTTATGGGTATTTGGGATCGAAACTTAAGAGGCCCGTTTGTAGATATTTTGCCGCATCCGATTTTCTTGTTTTTGGCGTTTTTCGGGGGTAAGGCTTTCATAGCAGTGGGGGCAACTAATGCCATCTTCAT
>JAAUPO010000214.1 GCA_012033095.1 Synechococcaceae cyanobacterium RL_1_2
AACGACAGTCCAAGAAGTTTACGATATGATCCCTTAGCTCTAAGCACGATCGCGATCGTTGGTATCTTCATCACCTTTAGTTCTGGGATGGCGATCGGTCTAGCGATCGATGCAGAGCCATTTATTAACTTTGAATCCACTACCAATAATTGCGAGGTCAAATAATGGGACTACTATCAAACCTGGGATTAACTAAAAGTGACCTTAAGCCTAATTTCAGTGGGCTATTAACTGAAGGTCAAGTGATGGAAGAAAAAAGTTTAGCCGAAGAAGCAAAACGCCAGGCTACTTTAGAAAAACAATTTAATCAGCATCGTTTTCAGAAAACTAAGGCCCAAGCTGAAGCAACCGCCTACAGATTAGCTGGGGATACTGCCATTAACTCCATGACTCAGCATTTAACAGCCGGTAAACAACAGTTAGTAGAATCTGCCAAATTGGTGGGCAATGCCAATGGAAGGAACCTATTAGCCCAAGCTCGACAACTAATCAAATGATGTAGATAAATGCGATATTCATTTTATTTTGGTGGGGGCTTGGCAGCGGTGCTAATCCCCTTTTTTATCTCAACCATGGGCCGTTCTACTGGGGATGATGGAGCGATCGCGGTGCTAGGGGTTCTAACCGGTTTAATCGTGTTGCCATGTTTTGCAGTAGCAGTAGCTCAGGATTTAAAGCCATGGGTTAGACCATTAGCTATTGGTTTATTAGTTGGTTGGCTTGTGGGGGTGATGTTGCCATGGGTGAATTAATTAACTTTCCAATCAAAACTAAATTAGAACACCAGCTCAATGATGATTTATTCACCTATCGGGCCGTGGGCTGCAATGGCTTTTATCGGTATGGCTACCCTACGCGATCGCTGTGAGTGTCTTAATTAGTCCATTATTTCCTTGGGAGAATAACCAACGCCTCAGACAAATATGGCCCTGGTTTGGCTGCGGAGGTTTAATTACGGGATTAATTTCTACCTATGTCCTAGGGCAGAATGAGCAAATATGGAGAGCTAGGGCGATCGCTAAGGATGAAGCGGCTAAGACTTTGATTAGTGAAAAGTTAGCCCTAAATATCCACCAAAGTGAATCAAGGTTGGAACAATTAACCCCCAGCCCATTACCAGAATCTAACATGGCAATTTTGCCGGCTGGTGATGTTGCTCCCAAGCCAAATTTTTATTATCAGCATGATCGCCTAGTAAGTGAGGGTACAGGATTTTTAATTACTGGTAGGCCTGGCAGTGGTAAAACATCGGTTGCCTGTTGGTTAGCCTGTTCATTGACTAAAGATACTCCAGCTCAGGTGATAGCCCTTGATCCTCATTTCAATGAACTATGGTCTATATTGGGGGTCAAGTTATTGGGACGTAGTGAGGCCATACTGGAAACAATAGCTTGGTTAATTGAGGAAATCGATCGCCGGTACGCCATTAAAGAGCAGAACTTTAATGATGGGGGTAAACTCCCATTGGGCGATCCGATCATCGTGTTCTTTGATGAAGTGGGAGAGATTATGGCAAAGTTACCATCCAAAGAATCTAGCCAACTATCTCAAGATTTACGGGTTATAGCTACCAGTGGGAGGAAAGTAAACGTTACCTTAATCCTACTGAACCAGAGCCCTAATGGTGGGGATTTAGGCATATCTGCGAAATACCTAAACGCATTCCTACAAATAGCCCTCTGTGATGTGGCCCATGATTTAGCGATCGACTTTTGGGGTAAAGATTCCCCAGAATTTATGGCAATCAGTTCTAAAGCTTATCCCTCTCTAGTATGTCGTTCGGTACCGGCTCAAGTGATGATTCATCCTACCCATGGTGATTATGCCGTTTATCAAAGGGAGGAAATCCACCGCACAATCTAACCCAAGTGAATCAGTTGCCTTTAATTATTCCCACGATCGCTGGGCATCGTTTGGAGAAGGATTTACCCGACATTGATACTCAGCAATTTTTGAAGGCGTTGGGGAATTTATGAGAACCGAACAACGTCGCTCTGCGATGCTACGGCTGCAAAGTCTAGGCCTAGTGTGTTTTTGCTATTTTAAAGCAAAGTTTCCAAATATAAAAGCACCGTCTTGCTCATTTCTATGGGTGAAATCACAGATGCTACAAATGTACTTAGTCTTTATAATATATCTATCAGAACAAGTTAACACTAGCTAATTATTTAGCTTAAAAAGGGGCATGGATATGTATCAAGCTTCAGACATTGCCAAGTATTTTATCCATTATGCAAATCTTGAAGAAGACAGTTTAGTAACTAATCTCAAGCTTCAAAAGTTACTTTATTATTCTCAAGGGTTTTCCTTAGCTATTTTTGATCAGCCTTTATTTGAGGAGAATATTGAAGCTTGGCAGTATGGGCCAGTAGTTCCTGATATTTATCATGAATATAAGGTTCATGGCCGTAATCCCTTACCAGAACCAAGTGATTTTAATCCTGAAACTATTGATAATGAAGCTCGTGACTTAGTAGATGAAGTCTATTCTGTCTTTGGTAAATATACTGGCACGGTCTTAGCCAATCTTACCCACCAAGAAAGACCTTGGTTCAGTACAGAACAAAATCAAATTATTAGCCATGATTTGATGAGGGATTATTTCAAAGGTCAGCTTATAAATACCTGATGGCCAAAAAGAAAAAGAGGATCAAACAACAATCTGTTGGGAGAATACAAGGTCGTATTGCTGAACCTTATCCAGATAAAATTCTAAATTATGATGATTCGTATCCTTTATTCTCTCTTCATTATTTACAATCGGGCTTTGATTTAAGTTCGTGCAGCCAGCGTCAGCAAGCAGATTTTGCTAAAGCTCTAAGGAAGCGTAGTCAAATGACTTGGGGGAAGATCCGGGCTACTGATCGCCATGGTCTAGGGGATGAAAAAATTAATCGAAAATCTATTAAAGCCCCAATTCCTTCTTTTATTACTGAAGATGTTGATTTTTTTATTGCTTTAAGATTTTCTGGTAACGCTCCGATGGTGGGCTATCGAATCAGAGATATTTTTCGTATTGTCTGGCTAGATTCAAAATTTAAACTTTATGATCATTAAATTTAGTTTTTCTCATTCAATACTGGCAACGCCTCAACAATAGCCACCGTCTCCACACTAACCCTAACTACCCGCTTAATTAAGTCCACAATATACCGAGGGTCATCACTCCAGTCATTAGGATCATTGATGATGCCACTAGCTTTATCTTTTTTGAGTTGGTATCTATCCATAATCCATTCAATGGCTGATTTACCATTGACGATGTAATCATAGGCTTCTATGGGAATACCGGATAGGGTAAGTTTGGAGTTATAAATAATTACGGTTTGGTCGGTTTCTTTTTTGTCTTTACCAAATTTCATTTTTTGGACTTTGTAATCATTTCCTTCGAGGAATAGGTTATTAGTCCATTCGGTGAGGTTGTAGGGTTCTATGGTTTCGTAATTTAGATGCCAATGGGCCAGCTCACGGCCGGCTTTACTGAATGCCCAAAAATCCCCAGCGTAGGGAATACGGGGTAACATTTTTTTTGAGGTCGGCAGCAAAGCGGGTTTTGTATTCGGGACTATGGAGAATGCCGTAAACGTAGTAGAAAATGTCTTCTTTGGTTAGGTTGGTATCGTTATAAACTTGCTGAAATTCCTTGAGGATAGCATCGGGTATATTTTCTTTTTTGCTGTAGCCTTCCCCTTGTTCAAACAGATTAGTTTGATCTGTTTTTTCTCTTTTTTCGTAATGGTATAAGGGAAAACATTGGCTTGCTGATATGAAAAAATTGCAATCAGGAATAGTATTGGACATAAAAACGGTGAAATCTCTTGTTCCTCCTATTCCAGGAATACAAATTACTGAGTTACCTAAATCTTCTTTTGGAAATAATTTCGGTATAAGTCCTACATCATTATTAAAGTATTTGTTAAAGTACATTCTCTGTTTACAAAAAGGTCTATATTGACCAATGCAAATCGAATCTTTTTTAAAAGATCTGTGATTACCTTTTTTTAAATCTTGTTTTAAATCTCTAGACCAGCTAATTTTAGTTGCATCTCCATCAACAAAGTTATCAACACCAATTTCTATTTTTAATCTCTTTTTATATCTTTCAACTTCTTCATTATAAAAATCAATCATTTTATTCATATTTTTTGTTAAAAGATTAATTGAGAAGTTATATACCCAGCTATCCCTATTGGTTTTAACGCCAATTGAATACAAATCAAAGATAGTTTTGGTTTCATTACCTTTTTTATCTCCTAGGGCAATGAAGTTATCAAAAGCGGGATCGCGTTGGTTGATCCAGTCATGGGCATCATTCGGGGTAATTTCTTGCCAATCAATACCTGTAATACTGGTTAATTTGGCAATGGTTTCTAATTTTTGATCACGGGTTAAATAATCCCCAATATCATGGTAAAAAATTTGTTTTGCTTTAGGGCGATCGGGATTTTTGATTAATAATAAAATCGCGATCGGTGTTAAACTTCCACCTTTTCCTCCATGAGCAGCAAACAAAGGATGTCCTTCTTTTCTACAGGTTTCTCCAGAAGTTCTACCATTGCCCCGTAAATTGAAGCAATAAATACTACTAAATTCATCAACTAAACATTTACGTAATCCATCTCTAGAATTGCTATCAATGAATGATCCGTTAGTCACATAAGCGATAATGCCCCTATTGCCAATCCTTTCACTAGCCCACTTTAATGCTCTAATTTCAGAACCATAAAGACTATTTTTATTGGTAGCAGTGGAATGTTTGGCATAGGTAGATCTAATTCTTTCATCAAGGCTAGGATAAGCAAGATTTTTATTATTATCATTTTGGCTCTTTTGCCCTGCTGAGTAAGGAGGATTACCAAAAATCACTGTAATATCCTTACCCTTTTGAGCCTTACCCCGATCGCTATTATCTTCAAAAATCCCCAAACCTAACTTGTCATCATGCTCATTCATTTGGAAAGTATCAGTAAGCACGATGCCATTGAACGGGACATAATCCCCACCGGCTAACTCATGGTAAGTTTCCTCAATATTGATCGCCGCAATGTAATAAGCCAATAACAAAATTTCATTGGCATGGAGTTCCTGGGTATATTTCCTTTGTAGATCCTCCGGTGTAATCAAACCAGTTTGCAATAAGCGAGTAATAAAAGTACCTGTACCCACAAAAGGCTCTAGGATGTGAACCCCTTCATCGGTTAAACCCTTCCCAAACTCCTGTTTAAGGGCAGCATTGGCACTGTTAACAATAAAATCCACCACTTCCACTGGGGTATAA
>JAAUPO010000215.1 GCA_012033095.1 Synechococcaceae cyanobacterium RL_1_2
CCCCTTCTAAAAAAGTAAAGTGGGTCCAGGCTAATGCTCGGCCAGAATTGAGACCCAACGGGGACATTGCTTTTTATGGGGTAGGTAGTGATGTTACCCTCCAAATGGAAGGACAGGAACGGTTAGTGCAGATTGCCCGTCATATTCCTGGCATAATCTATCAATATCGCCTCAGACCCGATGGATCTTCCTATTTTCCCTATGCTAGTGATGGGATCATTAATATTTATGGGGTGACCCCAGCGCAAGCCAAGGAAGATGCAGCCCCAATTATTGATGCTATCCATCCCGATGATCGAGAAAATGTGATGACTTCGATCGAGCAATCGGCTAAAAATTTGACCCCTTGGCATTGTGAATATCGGGTTTGTTTACCTAATGGTCAAAACCATTGGTTATTTGGCCACTCCACTCCTCAATTAGAACCGGATGGTAGTGTCATTTGGTTTGGCCATATTAGTAATATTAGCGATCGCAAAGAAGTAGAACTTAACTTAGCCGAAGCGAAAGAAGCCGCCGAAGCGGCCACTAAGGCTAAAAGCCAATTTTTGGCTAATATGAGCCATGAAATTCGCACCCCCATGAACGGTGTATTGGGGATGACAGAATTACTCTCAACCACGGGACTGTCGGAGGAGCAAGAAGATTTTGTCCAAACCATTCAAGATAGCGGTAACGCTCTATTAGTAGTAATTAACGATATTTTAGATTTCTCTAAAATTGAATCGGGCATGTTAGAACTGGACGAGCATCCCTTCCACCTAAGCGATGTTGTTAATTCGGTGTGTGGATTATTACGGCCACAAGCTGAAAGTAAAGGCCTTTTACTACAACAAGCGATCGCGAAGGATTTACCCAATATATTTTTAGGGGATCAACATAAATTACGCCAAATCCTAATAAATTTGGTGGGCAATGCTATTAAATTTACGAATCAAGGCTCCGTTAACATTGCTGTGCGGCCCTACCAAGGGGAGCCCTTTTCTTGCTCTATTCCTTTGCCAGGTGAATCCCCTCGCCCCCATGGGGCCATAAAATTATTAATCACTATTGAAGATAAAGGCATTGGGATTGATCGCGATGTCTGCAGCAATTATTTAAACCCTTTACCCAAGCGGATACTTCTATTTCGAGAAAGTATGGTGGGACTGGTTTGGGCTTAGCCATTAGTAAAAGTTTAGCGGAATTAATGCACGGTACCCTTTGGGTTGAAAGTGGAGGTAATGTTGGTGGAAATCCTCCTCCCTATTGGCAACCAGATCCAAGCTCACTTTCCCGTTCTGGTTGTCGGTTTTACCTGTGCATTCAGCTCAAAACTAAACGTAAAGCGATCCATACCGTGGCCCAGGGGAATGTTGGTCAGGAGCGGGCTGGGGATAAGGGCCCTAGTCTGCCGTCCTTAAATATTTTGATTGCAGAAGATAATTTATTTAATCAAAAGGTAGTGACCTTAATGCTCAAGAAATTGGGCTATGTCCCTGACCTTAGTCATAATGGGGTGGAAGTGCTGCGCCAGTTAGAGAAGAGATGTTATGACTTAATTTAATGGATGTCCAAATGCCGGAAATGGATGGGATTACTGCTACTCAAATTATTCGCCAATCCTCCCAACCCCAGCCTCACATTGTTGCGGTTACGGCTAATGCATTAAATGAAGATCGAACTACTTGTTTAGAAGCGGGGATGGATGATTTTATCATTAAACCGATCCCGATGAAATTATTAAAACAGGTGATTGAGAAGTGTTTGCAAGCTAAAAGCCTGGGGTCACGATCGGGGGAAAGCAGCCATAATTGAGGGCTATCTAATTTTTTTAATGGGTAATGCCAATTACATATTTTTTCCATTCTTGGTGGCGATCGTGTTTTGTTTGTTTGATTAATTCAAAATGTAAACTGCTATAGGGTTTACGGGGTTTGGTTTTGAGGGACATTTCTGCTTCTTTCGGAGTGCGATTGCCTTTATGCACATTACACCGCACACAGGCCGCTACTAAATTTTCCCAGGTATCTTGCCCCCCGCGCGATCGAGGAAACACATGATCTAGGGTTAATTGTTCCCCTGAATAGTTACAGTATTGACAACAATGTTGATCCCGTTCCAAAATATTACGGCGGGTGAGGGGAATGTCTTTATAGGGAACCCTGACATAATAACGGAGACGAATCACCGTGGGTGCATGGAAATCCCCATAGATGAGCTGGCCATTACTTTCTAGTTGTTCTGCTTTTCCTTTGATTACCAGGACAATGGCCCGCCGCCAACTAGTGATATTTAACGGTTCATAGGAAGCATTCAGAACTAAGACCTTATCCATAATCTAACTAGATTCGTACTAGAAAGGTTTTAGTTTTGATGGTAACACAAGAAAATTTTTAGGGTGGGGAATCTCCCTGCTAAGCACGATCGCGATCGTGTTCCCCTAGTACTCGGTGGCATAAGTTCATGCTCTAGTTCTTATCCGGACTTACGCAAAAATTTCGATTCTGTCCTGGGAACCATGATGTTTGGGGACAATCGTTCAAGCAAGTCCCCCAAATTAGGGGGCTTTAGGGGGCTTTTGCGTAAGTCCTACTTATGAAAGAGGTACTCCTGACTCCTAACTTCTTACTCAAGGAATGGACAATAGATTATAAATTTACGCCAAGCATTACTAGGGAGTGTCATCAATTAGCATTAAAACGTTGATCATGAGGCCAGGTTCAAAAAGTATAGTTTTAAGCTGAAATCCTTAGCTAAGAAGAGTTTCAGGTTTAATGATGACAGACCCTAGGGCTTTGTGCTTAGCATCGAAAAAATATTACCTTTACCATGATGATCCATGATGATAGTTAGAGCTGACTATCGATTGCTTATGCTTTGGCCCTACCTCCCATCCCCCCGGTTACCCTATGAAAACCTCGATCGCTAAAATTATTAAAACCTATCCCTTGGCCTTTCTGGGCTTAGGTTTTTTATTGTTTAGTGCCGGGGCGGTGCTGGTGGGGCCAGCCATTTACCCCATTCCTTTCGATCGCATTGATTTTGCCCAAAGTAGTCTCCCCCCAAGTTTTGCCCATCCCTTCGGCACCAATGATTTAGGCCAGGATCAATTCGCTCGGATCTTGATTGGGGGCAGAATTACTTTAACGGTGGGGGTTACCGCGATGATCGTTTCCCTCAGTTTAGGCATTTTGATCGGCGCGATCGCTGGATTTTATGGGGGTTGGGTGGATAGCATCCTGATGGGGTTTACGGATCTATGTCTATCCTTACCCCAGTTACCCCTATTGTTATTGGTGATCTATCTGTTTCGTGACGGAATTAAAGCGAATCGCGGGCCCGGAGCTCGGAATTTTTATGCTCATTGTGGCGGTGATTGGGGGCTTAAATTGGATGGGGGTCGCTCGGTTAGTGCGATCGAGTTTTTTGAAAATTAAAGCCATGGAATTTGTTACCGCCGCTATAACCATGGGGGCAAGTTCCCTACGCATCATGGGTTATCACATTTTTCCTAACCTCTTACCCATCATTATTGTCACCGCAACCTTAGGAGTGGGCAACGCCATTTTACTAGAATCATCCCTAAGTTTTCTCGGTTTGGGTTTTCCCCCCGATGTTCCCACGTGGGGCCGTTTACTCTACGAAGCCCAAAATTATCTCACTACTGCCCCCTACCTTGCGTTATTTCCAGGGATGGTTATTTTTTTGACGGTGTTAAGCATCAATTACCTAGGGGAAGGCCTACGGGACTGGCTTGATCCTAAAAGCTAAAGCTACGGATGCTAGGGTTGCTTAGGGGAAATTGATAATCTATTTTCCATTTCTTAAGGATCGTGAATTAAATAACTTAGGAATGGGGATTGTATAACTTGACTAATGTTTAATCACCATAGACCTAACTTTCTCGACCTTCGCCAACAAAAATGGCATCTTATTTGATCTTTGCTCCTTAGAAATTTGTAGGGTATCCTTCAAGGGAGCGTAACCCATCAATATTTAAGTTTTAGATGTTATTAAATTCTTATTCCTAAGTAAGGAGTAATACCAAATCCGCCCAGTAATATCAGGACATTGTTGAAGCTATTAATATCAGCAACAATTGACACACAGCTTACTACCGGACAAAAAATCAAAAACAGAAGGCTAAGATCGGCTGTAAGCTTTACTAAGTAAGGCTTTTTAGTTTATTAAGCTAAATCCTTATAGGGAAAACATTGCAAGCTTTTTGTCCTAGTAGTTAGGAAATTGGCATCAGGGATTATCTATTTCTGGCGATGACGGAGGAGTTTTTTGTGGGCTAAGGGCTGGGGAGGGTTCAGGCGGTTGTTCAGATGATGGCTCGATCGCGGCTATGGATTCAGGGTCAAGTTCCCTAGATGGATCAGTCCCTGCTTCCTGGCTATCCTGGGCAGAACTATTCCTTAGGGCACCTTGTGGATGATCCTTGGCTAGAACTGGGGAAGGATCTGGGATGGGTAAAAGAATCTTTTGAATTTTAGGCGCGATCGCTCCACATTGCTCACATTGTTGTTCCAAAAAGTCCCAGCTATCCTGGTGATAACCTAACTCACAACGAAAGCAGACATAAATTTCCTCCCCCGCCCGAAAAATTTCTCCCGTTACCCGATCCTTTCTCCCAATTAACTGATTTAACAAGCCTGCTCCATAATCAGAGCTATTTTTGGCGGCTTGCTGTTGGTTTAATAATTCCGCGATCGATGGATCAATCTCTTGCCACAATACTTTTTTGGGGGTTACAGGGGCACTATCATTCCTTGGGCGAGGAGCGATTAATTGACCAATTAAAAAAAACCAAGGAGATCCCTAAAATCCCTACCACCATTATCACCATGGTTTGATTAACCAGATCCATAATGCTCCTTAATTTTCCTTGAATTTCCTTGAATTTCCTTAGATTTAATGTTCAATAGGATTGACAAAATTTACCCTTACCATAATCGATCTCCCTTTTTTTGGCCATCGGCGATCGCCTATCCAATTGCTACCAGTTGAACCTCTTAACCATCATCGCCCCTCAAGGATCAGGCGTTATCGATTTGAAGCCTAACCTCCCAATCACCACCAGAATAATATTAAGTCCTACTAAATAATTAAATTGAATAATTGAATGATTAAAATCTTAGAGGATGTTTGAAAAGCCCCCCTTACCCCCCATTCTGTGGGAAATCACCTAAATTTTAACCAACGAAGTCCCCAAAATTGGGGGGGGTTAGGGTGCGACTCCACAACATTTGATAGTTTTCACACACGTACTAAGAGGCTGTTTATAAAATC
>JAAUPO010000216.1 GCA_012033095.1 Synechococcaceae cyanobacterium RL_1_2
CGCTCTTCGCCGCAGGTGGTGTAGCAAAGAGCGATCCTTATAGTGTTTGCAGAATATCAGCGATCGGGCCAACCTATTTCTATTCGCCCAATGTAGTAAGGGTTATTCGTTACAAGGTAGTTCTATAGAAGATAGGGATCATGACGGTTGAACCGATGGCAAACCCGTTATCCCTGTGCTTAATATGCTTAATATTCTTACATTTTTAGCACTACCCACATAACAACTACCTCACTACGGCCAAACAAACAAACTAACTAACTATCTAGATCGATCACATCAATCCAATCACGATATTCCGCTACTTTATTGTCAGTAATATCACTGACTAGATTCATTAACTTCTCGGTAATGGGGTTAGTCTCTGGTAATTTATAACCCTCTACCTGTTTAACGGGGGTTACTTTGGCAGCGGTGCCACACAGGAACATTTCATCGGCCACAAATAGTTCCGTTTTATCTACAGGACGTTCGATCACTTCAAGGCCAACATTACGGGCGATGGTGAGAATACTATCCCTGGTAATCCCCTCTAGGATGTCCTGTTCAAAACCCGGTGTAATTAATTTGCCATCCCGCACCAAAAACAAATTCATGCCAGAAGCCTCACAGACTTTACCTTGGGAATTCATTAATAAGGCCTCGTCATAACCCGAACTCGATCGCTTCCGTTTTCGCTAAGGAAGAAGTGATATAAGCTCCACTAATTTTGCCCCGTAGCGGTAAACTACGGTCTTCTTGACGATACCAAGAGCTGATGCGGCACTTGATCCCATCCTTCGATAGATAATTTCCTAGATGTAATCCATAGATCAAAAAGTCATACTCAATATTGTGCAATCGGGGCGCAATGCCTAGGTCTGAGGTATAAACTAAAGGACGAATGTAAAAGGGTTGGGTGGGAGCATTCTTTTTAACAAAATCGATAATGGTCTGTTTGATTTCCTCCGCAGGCTTCTCATATTTCAAAAACTTTGCGCTATTACTCAATCGTTTGGCATGGCGATCGAGACGAAATAGGAGAATGTGCCGAGGATTTTCTGGATCTGGTTTACCCCTCATACCACCAAAAGCTGCTGTGCCATAATGTAGGGCGTGGGTCGCGACGGAAAGATTAGCTTCAGCAAAGGGAACAAACTTTCCCTTTAGGTAGGCAGTGGGTAAAAAATCTTGCATGGTTTAGGTGACGTTACAGTATCTAAAAGAACAAATGGGCAGTTTTCCATTTTACCGACTTAACTAGCCATCCCCCAAATTTTTTATCGTCTTATAGTCAATTTAATTTAGTATGGGGTGGCTGTTCCTCTCAATGGAATGTTTTCAGATCTATTTGTTTCCCCTAATTATTTAAAAAGACTATAACTTAAATTTTCTCGAAACATCGGGGTTTCGAACTAACATAGGTCACTATTTTACTTTTACTTATCTCTATCAATTAACAGCGAATAGTTAAAGTATATAGGACTTACCCACAAGCCCCCTAAAGCCCCCAAACTTGTGGGACTTGCTTGAACGATTGTCCCCAAACATCCTGGTTCCCAGGACATAATCGAAATTTTTGTGACAAGTCCTGGGATAAATATCCTAGAAGGATTTTAAAGCAACATGGTTAAGCCCAAAGGGATCACTCTGACTTGATATTAATACCAAGTCTGCCAACTAAAGTAAGGAAATATTTAAAATCATTGCTAGTTGGAGCGTAGTTACCGTCTCATTTGATCGGTCAGTAACTCTAAGCTCATGGTTTTTTGATCCCGCAGAATTTTGAGGGATAGTTTTTGTTAACCCCTGCTTTTCTACGGCTAACTGTAGGTCTTGACTACTGGTGATTTTTGTTGATTAACCTCCACAATGACATCCCCCCGTTTTATCCCTCCGCGATCGGCGGGGGTGTTAGGAATTACTTCTACCACCAAGACTGCTTTGATCTCCGGTAAAGTCAAGATCGCATTAGGATTTTGGTTATTTTTTTGAGCTAAAACTGGTTCTAAATCAATCATTTGTACCCCAATGTAGGGATGGGGCACCTGTTTTCCTGCCGCTAAAATGGGCTGGATTTTTTTGGCTTTATTGATCGGAATGGCAAAACCAATCCCCGTTGCGTCTGCCCTAATCGCCGTATTGATCCCAATTACTCGCCCCTGTTCATCGAGTAGGGGCCCCCCTGAATTACCGGGGTTAATGGCTGCGTCGGTTTGTAAAAATTCGACCCGTTTATCAGGAATGCCTACCTGGAAACTCGATCGCTCCAACGTACTGATAATGCCTAGGGTGACTGTATTATTTAAACCCACCGGATTACCCACTGCGATCGCCCAATCTCCCACCTTAACTTGACTGGAATCCCCCAGGGCCGCTACCGGTAAATCTTGGCCGGCAGGATCAATTTTAACCACTGCTAAATCAGTAATATCATCGGTTCCCATGACCTGGCCCTCAAAGGTACGGCCATCCTTAAGCAAAATGGTTACTTGATCTGCATTTTCCACAACGTGGGCGTTAGTTAAAATAATGCCTTCTTTACTGGTAATAAATCCTGAACCTTGGCCGGTAATGGTTCTTTTTTCATTGGGGGAGGTCAAGCGATCGTTAAAAAAATCATTGAAAAACGGATCATTCATCAAGGGATCTACCTGTTGGGTTACCACTTGGGAAGTATCTATCCTTACCACGGCGTTACCGGTGGATTCAATCGCTTGACTAACAAAATTCGTATGGGTTGATTGATTACTAACTTCCGGTAATTGGTCAATATTCGGCACAGGAGGAGCAGAAATGGGTATATTGCTATTACTGTTACCAAATAAAGGAATGGCAATCAAACTAACGCACATTCCTACCAAAAGCGCAACGGTATGGCTAACAAGGTTTCGAGGTAAAGATAGACGCATAATGATAGTAAATTCAGAAAATTTATTTTAAATTGTAGATCTTAATATTTTGTTTTTTTGGAAAGAAAATTCCTCCTAATTAATCCCAAAGAATTAAGAAGGAGGAATGGTGAGCGACGGTATAAAATCTTGGCGGTAATTAAGACTTTGATTAAGTTAATTAACCTCAAGATTTACCTTTACCAACAACTGGTTTATTCAGGTTTATCTTCAATGACCTTATCAATAATGCCGTATTCTTTAGCTTCCTCAGAAGACATAAAGTAGTCGCGATCGGTATCCTTCTCAATGCGTTCGATGGGTTGGCCGGTATGGTCAGCTAACATTTGATTAAGATTTTGGCGGGTGCGCAGAATCTCTTTAGCTTCAATTTCAATATCCGTTGCTTGACGGCGGCCGGTGCCCCCCATGGGTTGGTGAATCATAATCCGAGAATGGGGAAGGGCTAAGCGTTTCCCTGGGGTTCCTGCTGCCAAAAGAAAAGATCCCATGGATGCAGCCAGGCCAACACAGATGGTAATGACATCGGATTTGATGTACTGCATGGTGTCATAAATGGCCATGCCAGCGGTAACGGAACCCCCAGGGGAATTGATATAGAGGTAAATGGGTTTACTGGGATCGTCGGAATCCAGGTATAACATTTGAGCGACGAGGGCATTGGCAATACTATCATTTACTTCCTGGCCCAAAAACAAAATTCCTTTCTACGCCTAAGCGTTGATAGATACTGATCCACTGTTCATATTGACTACCGGGAAGACGGTAGGGAACTTTTGGTACACCGATAGGCATAGGACAAACTCAAAACTATTTAATAAATTGATTGTAAAGATTTCTATGGAAATAGTCCGTAGCTGACTTTATGTATAAATAGGCATAAATTATATATATGCAAATATCATATAAATAATATATAAACTTATACTTATATAAGACTAGCTAACGGCGGCGAGGGGGGTGGGCAGTTCTTTACTGCTAGAGAGAACGCGATCGATCAAGCCATATTCCTTAGCTTCTTCAGCGGTGAGATAAAACGTTCTATCGGTATCTTTGCTGAGTTTTTCCACGGACTGGCCTGTGTTTCTCGATAGGATTTCTAAATAGGTGCGTTTATTGTGCAACACCTCCTTTGCCCTAATTTGAATATCGGAAGCTTGACCTTTAGCTCCACTACGATTTTGATTTAAGACGATCGTGGCATGGGGTAAACTAGCCCGACAACCTTTGCTGCCAGCGGATAAAATCATTGCTGCTGTCCCCATGGCTTGCCCAATACAGATAGTATGGACGGGGGGTTTGATGTAGTTGAGGGTGTCACAGATAGCAAAAGCTTCAGTTTCAAAGCCCACCGCATCCCCTGTGTACCAAGAGGTACCGGTGGAGTTGATGTAGAAGAAGATCGGTTTTTCTGGATCGTCAAACTGAAGATAAAGTAATTGAGCAATGATTAATTGGGTAACGTCAATGCCCACCTGCTGCTTAACCTCATCCGAAGAAAATAAGGGCATTCCTAGATAGACAATGCGCTCTTTTAGCATCAAGGACTCTAGGTCTGGAGGAGGTGTGCGGAAAGAAGTATCTCCGTAATAAGGAGCTTGAACAGCCTTAATCTCCATAGGGTTATCTTTTCACAATTACTTAATTTTTCTCAATTGTAACGTATCCTTAATCTCTCTGAGATATGAGACTAATTCCTGGGTCTTACTAGTTTTTCCATGGGTTCGATCGCGGGGGATTGCGATCGCGCCTCCGATGGTTGGGGCATTATCTCTCTCCTGTCTTTTTCAGTAGGACTTACGCACAAGCCCCCTAAATACACCAAATTGGGAGGACTTGCTTGAACGATTGTCCCCAAACATCATGGTTTCCAGGACAGAATCAAAATTTTTGCGTAAGTCCTGTTCAGAAAAAATTTATCGGTGGGACTTTTTACGTGGCTTAAGTAAAAAGCGATCGCTAACTACAGGACAAAAACCTTAAACCCCTGCCAGGTAAGCACTCCAGTAAAATTGACTGTAATCCTTGCCGCATAAAGCTCTCAGACCTATTTACAGTTTTTTGACGCAACTTTTGTCCTAGGAGTTGGGGGCAAGGGGGCAAAACGCAAATTCAATTCGCTTTATAAACAGACTCTAAGCCCACTTTTGAAATGGAGAGAGTCTCTACTGTTAGGTTGCGGATCATTATTCACAAACGACAAACTTCCCCCTTTCCTTTCTGGGTCGTGCTAACGCTGTAAGCATATTTACAACTGGGATGCTTGATTGTCAATTGGTTCAACCATCATGCTCCTTACCGTATAGAACTACCCCTTCCTTCGCTTTTTTGTGATGGGATTGGGACTGGATTGTTAAAGGAGGATAGAGCCTGGAAAGCATTTGTT
>JAAUPO010000217.1 GCA_012033095.1 Synechococcaceae cyanobacterium RL_1_2
CCTGCTAAAAATGCGATCAAGGACGGATTCAGTTACCTCTTCCCCGGTAATTTCCCCTAGGGCTTGGATGGCAATCCGGAGATCGATCGTCCAAAAATCTAGGGGTAAATCGTCGGCGATGGTTTGTTGTACTTGATTAAGGGCGGTTTGGGCGGCGATCAGGACAGCTTCTTGGCGTTGGTTAATGGCAAAATCTAAATTTGCTGATGTTATTTGACCTCCCATGGCGATCGCGGCGATGGCCTGTTCGAGTAAATCAAGGCCTTGGTTAAGGTGGGCGGCGGTGGGGACAACTTGGGGGAACGGGGGTAAATTTTTAATCTGATCGGGGGCAGCTACATCGATTTTATTAATAATAACAATGGTGGGGCGATCGCGGAGTTGGTCATAAATGGCTTGATCTTCGGTAGTCCAACCCTGCACCGTATCGATGACAAACAACACTAAATCGGCGGTGAGGGCGGCTTGGCGGGATCTTTCCACCCCAATTTTTTCGACGGTATCATGGTGGAACGAATGCCGGCGGTATCTAATACCTGCACAGGAATACCAGCGACCACTAGTTGGGATTCCACCACATCGCGGGTCGTACCGGGTAAATCGGTGACGATGGCGCGATCGGTACGGCTCCAGGCGTTGAGCAAACTAGATTTACCGACGTTGGGTTTACCCACAATGGCTACTTTAATACCCTGGCGTAACAATTGGCCTTGATGGGCCGTGGCCAAAATTTGATTAACTTCCTGGGTGACATTAACTAAATCCTGAATGACCCCGTCGCGATCGAGGGGGGGTAAATCATCTTCAAAATCAAGGCGGGCTTCCACCTCCGCCAAAATATCAAGGCAGGTTTGGCGCAGGGTTTGGATGGGCAAAGCCAGCTTACCCTGTAATCCAGCTAGGGCCACCTGGGCTGCTTGGGAGGATTGGGCGGCCACTAATTCGGCGATGCTCTCGGCCTGGGTTAAATCTAGTCGGCCATGGAGAAACGCCCGTAAACTAAATTCCCCTGGTTGGGCGAGGCGAGCCCCCTGCTCTAAACAAAGTTTTAACACCGCTTGCACGGGCATAATCCCCCCATGGCAATGGAATTCCACCACGTCTTCCCTCGTGAACGATCGCGGGCTGACCATCGGTAACACTAACACTTCATCGATCAAGGCTTTAGTTTCGGGGTGGCGGACATAACCATACAGGGCGCGATGGGATTGCCATGGCCCCCGTTTGCCTTGGGGATGAAACAGGGTTTGGGCGATCGCGATGGCGGTTTTCCCCGATAGCTTCACAATGCCAATGCTACCCTGGGCGGGCACAATGGCCGTCGCGATCGCCGCAATGGTTTCCCCTTGGTCGATGGAAATGGCCATTATTGCAAAATTGTTTTAGACACAATGCGGGTTCTTTTTTGATCGGCGGCGGACATTTCTTCCCCGGATTGGAGGCGGGTGGCATTATTTTGCAAGATGGTTGCGCCCCCTTCATCTCCCATCTGAATGGCAGTTTTGGCGGCGGTTTGGAGCATGGTGGCAGCCCCTAAGCGATCGCCCTGTTGTAACTTTTGTTCAGCGAGCTGGGTTTGGCGATATTTCGCTAAGGCGAGCACTGATTTTTGCACCTCTGGATTGGGTTCCGGTTCGTAGGCGGCCTGGACTTCCGCCATGACGTTCATGGTTTCTGAATATAAATTTTCCTGGCCGAGGGCGGGGTCATCGTAGCGGATCTGTACTCGAGCAATGGTGTGGCTGCCGGGGTTGAGGCCGCTGATGTATAAATTGGCCAACACAATCCGGGAATCGGTGGTGAGAAGATCCCCCAGGCGTACTAAAATTTTGTCTCCTTCCCATTGGGGGGTTAACTCGATGGTTTCTGGGGCAACCTGGGCTATTGGTTTAAGCTCCGCTAGGCGCACCTCGGGAATTAATTCGAGGATCACATGGGCATTGGTTAAACCTACGGATTGGGCCCGATTGAACAGCCGGTTAAATTCATTGATGGCATCGGCGGCTTGCTCAATATAGGCCATGGTTCCCCCGGCGGCATCGGCGATCGCTTCTAACACATCCTGATTCCAGTGATCCCCAAAACCGAGGGTGCTGAGGGTAATATTTTCTTCGGCGGAGGTTTTCGCTAGCTTTAAACAGCGATCGTTATCCCCATGTTCATTTTCCCCATCGGTTAACAGAAAGATTTGGGAAACCCGATCTTGGCGACCCTTAAAGGATTCCTCAATGGCTAACTTCATCCCTTCATCGATGGCCGTTCCTCCCCCAGCTTTCAGTTTACGGATAGCATCCTTAACGGCAGCCAAATCTTCGCCTGTTTGGTTGGCCACAATGACCTTAGCGCGATGGTCAAACGCAATCACCGCTAAGAGATCGTGGGGTTTGAGGTTATCCACTAAATTTAATGCCGCTTTTTTGACCGTTTCCAGGGGTTTGCCGTGCATGGAACCGCTCTGATCCAACACCAAACACAAGTTTAACGGTAAGTTTTGATCATGATTATCCGCGATCGCGCTGATGGCTAAGGATAATTGGCGTTGGGTGCTGGGTTGATTGGCATCAATATGGGCATCGCTGAGACTAGGATGAAGACCGACTTTCATAGTTGCTTCCTGGGATCGGGATTAATAGTAAAAACTAGGGGCTGTCATCATTTAAACCTGAAACTCTTCTTAGTTAAGGATTTCAGTTTAAAACTATATTTTCTGAACCTGGCTCAGGATCAACGTTTTAACGTTTTAATGCTAATGGATAACACGCCCTAGTTAATCAAGTTAAATTTAATGGAAATAATGGGAAATTAATGGGATTAATGGAATCGTAGGGGGATCAACCCCAACTATAACTAAACTCTGAAAATTTAAGGAAAATGTCCCATGGGGCAGAAGCCATAGATTAGGAAGTGCTGAGAACAAGTTCAACCATCCATTAGGGGGCAACGGGAGATCTGCTCCATCCTATCGGTAGGACGTTAAATAATCAGGGATTATTACCCTATGGTATTAGTTTCGATGGGTTAATTGGTGTAAAAGTTTCATGAAGATTTTTAACAAATCCTATCTACCAATAAATTTGGTAAAGCCAATGCCTAAAAAGTAAAGGCTTAACACCGCTCCACTAAGTAGGGATTGGGTCACCGGATCGGTGGAGGGGGTTAATACGGCTCCTAAAATGAATGCGGTTAACATCACCGGCCGCCAAGCTTTGACCATTTGCCTAGAATTAACCAACCGGAAAAATCCCAGGATTAATTGCACGATCGGGACTTGAAACGCTAACCCCGTGCAGAGCATCAACCCAAATAAAAATTCAAAGTAACTGGCGATCGATAAGCGCAATTCCACCACGTCCGCGCCGTAGTTGAGGAAAAATTTTAATGCGGCTGGCAATAAAGCTACGTAACAAAAAGCTAAACCAGCAAAAAAGAAAATGCCCGAACCTAAGATCACTGGGGTAACTAACCGCCGTTCTCCCTTGGTCAAACCGGGTAAAATGAAAGCCACCACTTGGTAGATAACCACTGGCATGGCGATTAATACGCCGCAGTACCCCGCCACTTTAAGAGAGACAAAGAAAAATTCCCCCACATTAAGCTGCTGAAAACTGATGCCCTCCGCCGGCACTTCTAAAAAAGCCACGATCGGTTTAACAAAGGCAAAACTACCTGCTGCCCCTGCTACCACTGCCACCAAACCATAGAAAATTCTGATGCGTAGTTCTTCGAGGTGATCAAAAAATGACATCTCCACTTCCGCCGGAAATTGATCCAGGGGAGTAGTTTGATTTGGGGTATCCGTAGAACTGGTCATAGCGGCATTATTAGGGGAATAGTAGCAACCACCCGATCGCGATCGCTTCTCAACATTCCTTAATATAACAAGGATTAGTGGTCAGTTATCTAGGGATTAGGGATTGACTCACACTACGGCAGTAGGACTTTAGGTTTAGATCCTGATAGCTCTAGCCCTAACAGGACTTTACGCCCAAGCCCCCTAAATTTCCCAAATTTGGTGGACTTGCTTGAACGATTGTCTTCAAACGTCCCCAAACATCATGGTTCCCAGGACAGAATTGAAATTTTTGCGTAAGTCCTGGCTAACAGGGAATGGGGATTTAATATAATTCATCCAACCGGTAGGGGGTGTTCAGGTTCGACCCATAACCCTTCAGTGCTGTAGTTCAGTGCTGTAGTTCAGTGCCATGGGAATGATCGCTATATCTATAAAGATTTACAAAATTAACCAGATTTACAAGGTACTAAATAATTCCTGGGTTTTGAGCCAAGCTTGATCTGCGGCTGATTGGTTATAGCTATCCCGGCGATCGCAGAAAAAGCCATGGCCCACGTTCGGGTAAATTATGACCTGATGATCAATGGTCTGATCCTTGAGCGATCGCTTAATTTGTTCTACCTCCTCCAACGGAATTAAATTATCCTCCTGGCCGAAGAAACAATACATTTTGCCTGTAATTTGACTGGTTAAATCCACAGTCGGAAAATTTCCCCAGGGCACAAATTCACAATGCCCGCCCCATAAAAAGAAGCCGTAACCTGAATTTCAGGAAGTTTACAAGCCGCTAAATAGGCCACATGGCCCCCAAAACAAAAACCGATCGCACCAATGGCCTTAGGTTTTACCTTCGACAATGTTTGGGTGTAAGCGATCGCGTCCTTAATATCCTTAATTAACTCCTCCGCTTTCGTGGCTACTTTGTACTTCCGACCTAAAACCACTTCTGGCTCGGTATAACCCACCGCAAAATCTGGTTGTTGACGATGGTAAATATGGGGAGCGATGGCAATATAACCTAAATGCGCTAAGCGATCGGTCACAGCTTTGATGTGATCATTTACCCCAAAAATTTCCTGCAATACCACGATGGTTGGATAGCAACCCTGGGCTGTGGGCATAGCCACATAAGCTTTTACCCCGTCGTTGCCGATCGTGATTTCTTGAGAAGTAATAGTTGTCATCGGATTGCAATTAACGGTGATGGATGATGTTGAATTTATATTTAACAGGACTTAGGCAAAGATTTCGATTCTGCCCTAGCAACCATGACGTTTGGGGACGTTTGGGGACAATTGTTCAAGCAAGTCCACCAAATTTGGGAAATTTAGGGGGCTTGTGCGTAAGTCTTAATGGAGATATCGGGCAGAATTAAACTTTTTAGGTAGTGCTAAAGACTGTAAGGATATTTAGACCCAGGATAATTGATTGATCAAGGGGTTTAATCTTGCTGATCCTTACTTGTATGGACTGGTAT
>JAAUPO010000218.1 GCA_012033095.1 Synechococcaceae cyanobacterium RL_1_2
CTTTATCCCTCAGCTCTAAGGTTAAGGGTTTTTTAAGCCCTAAGGATCGTGAATTAAATAACTTAGAAATTTGTAGGGTATCCTTCAAGGGAGCGTAACCCATCGATATTTAAGTTTTAGATGTTATTAAATTCTTATTCCTAAGGCTGCGGCCTGGAAAAAGTTAGATGGTAAACCCATGGGCATGAGGATCGCCGGAATATCACCATTTTCCTATAATTAAATCAGGGGTTGGTGGCGATGCCAGAACTTGCCCCTAGTTGTCATTTGCCCTTTTAAATAAAATTTCATGGCTCGAAAAATTTCTTTATCAGCGATTTTAGTTATTCAATGTACGATGCAAGTATTAGGGATAACGGGGGTTATAGGCTATCTGTCCTATAGCAACGGCAAAACCGCGATAGAAAAATTAGTCGTTCAATTAACGGAGCAAACCGATAAACTCATTATTCAGGAGTTAGACCATTACCTGAGTCTCCCCCACCAGCTCAACGCTGAACACCTTGCCGCCGTAAGTTCAGGGGCTATTTCCCCAAAAAATTTAGATCAACTCCATCAATATCTGATTGGACAACATTGGAGCAATCCTAATATCACTACGATCTTGTTTGGAGATACCGCCGGTAATTTTCGTACCATTCATCGGGTTGAACCCCTTGAACTAGAAGCCCAATTAACAAACTTGCAACGGGATGATTTACCCTTTGAAGCTGGTAAATCCGATACTCAAAATCCTAGTTCATTAAATCTTTTTGCCCTTAAGCCCTCCGGAGAGTTGGATCGTCAAATTCAAACGATTAATAATATTGATGTGCGCGATCGCGTTTGGTATCAACAAGCCCTAAAAACGCAACAACCCGGATTTACCGAACCCTTCCAAATTGGCTCTAGCAACGTTTTAGCCATTAATGCTTTTACCCCATTGTTGGATGAAAATCAAAATTTGCAGGGGGTGTTTTCCGTCAATGTTAGTCTCAATCAATATAATGAATTTTTAGAATCCATCGAAGCTGAAGGTCAGGGAGAAATCTTTATCATTGATCGCAGCGGTTTATTAGTGGCAGATTCCACGAGGGACACCCCCTATCTCTTTTTCACTGTGACGGATCAGCAAAGCAAAAATACACCGGGAAAAATTACGTTTAAACGTCTGTTAGCCCAGGAACACCCTAACCCCATCATTCATAAAACGGCCCACCAGTTAATCGCCCAATGGGGTAATTTTAATGCTATTCCACCAAACACGAAAATACATGTTGAGATTGATGGGCACAAGCAAGTTGTAGATGTTATTCCCTATCACCATCCTAAGGGCTTAGATTGGGTAGTGGTGTCCATTACGCCAGAATCAGCTTTTTTGCAGACCTTGAAGCGGCGAGAAATCAAACCTTGGCCCTATGCATTCTTGCCTTAATTGGGTCATTGATTTTTGTGATTTTTACTTCCAAACGGCTCACTCGATCGCTGTGCCGTATTACCCAAGCAACTCAAAATTTAGCAAGCAATCAATATACAGCGGATATTCCAGCGACCTTTATTAAAGAAATACAACTGTTAAATGATACGTGGACAACGGTGGCTAAAAACCATCAGCAAGCCCATCAGTTACGCAAACATTACACCCAACAGTTGGAGCAGGAAGTCGCAAAAAAAACAGAGGATCTGCGCCAGTCCCAACATGATTTAAAAGATATTTTTCGGAGTGTGCCGGCGGCGATTACCCGCATGCAAGTGTTGCCTGATCGATCATGGCAAATTTTGCATGTATCCCATGCTTGTAAAGCGATTTCAGGCTATAGCCCCCAGGAATTGATTGATCATCAGGGGTTATGGATTGAGCGTATCCTGCCAGAAGATTGGGCGAAGATCGCACCCTCGATATTTGAAGATATTTTTAATGGCAAATCTAATACCTATGAATATCGCTTACGGGATAAAAACAATCACATTCATTGGATTTCCCAAACCAACCATTCCTATTGGGATCAGGATAGTAATTGTTGGTGTGTGACCCTGGCTTCCCTTGATATTAGCGATCGCAAACAAATAGAACTAGAGTTACGCCAAACCACCACCGAGTTAAATAGTTTCTTTAAACTAGCTTTGGATTTATTTTGTATTGTGGATTTAGATGGTTGTTTTCTACGCTTAAACGATCAATGGCACAAAACCCTTGGTTATTCCCTAGAGGAGTTAGAAAAAACGCAATTTTTAAAATATGTTCATCCCGATGATCAGGAACTAACAAAGCTAGCGTTTGCCGATCTCAGACAACATCATGTTCTCAATAATTTTACCAATCGCTATATCTGTCGGGATCTGTCCGTACGCTGGATTGAGTGGCAGGCGATCGTCCATGAAGGAATGGTTTATGCCGCCGCTAGGGATATTTCCGACCATAAACAATTTGAACAGGAATTATTAACTTCCATGGAAGCGGCTAAGGCCGCCGCGATCGCCAAGGGTTTGTTTTTGGCCACCATGAGCCATGAGATTCGTACCCCCATGAATGGTGTATTGGGGATGTTACATCTTCTACAAAAAACACAGCTCAATGGAGAACAGCGATCGAATATTACCATTGCCCAATCCAATGCCGAATCCTTGCTCAATCTAATCAATGACATTCTGGACCTTTCCAAAATTGAAGCTGGCAAACTAGAAATTGATCAAGCCGATTTTAATCTTCATCAAGAAGTTAAAGGTTTCATCAATGTCATGGCCCCCATGGCCACAGAAAAAGGGTTGGACTTAAATTTGATCCTAGAACCCATCATCCCGGTTACGGTCAAAGGTGATCCCGGCAGATTACGACAAATTTTCACTAATTTAATTGGTAATGCAATTAAATTTACCTCCCAAGGCAAAATAACCATCCAAACCCGCCTCCAAGAATATCGAGACGGTTGGCTACTCATTAGCTCCGTCACCGATACGGGTATCGGCATTGCCCAGGACAAACTCAAGGAATTATTTGAGCCGTTCACCCAAGCTGATTCTAGTACCACCAGGCAGTATGGGGGCACCGGATTAGGCTTAGCCATTACCAAACAACTGTGTGAACTGATGGGGGGGAGTATCTACTGTCACAGCGAACCCGGCCAAGGTAGCCATTTTGAATTTACCGTGCTTTTAGCAAAAAGCGATGGGGCCCATTACCCCTCCCAACCTAAATCGAAATATCAGCCCATTTCCCTGATGAACCACCCCCATCCGGCCCGTATCCTAGTGGTGGATGATATGCCCATCAATCAACTGGTATTAAAAGGCCTAATGGACTGCCATCGTTTTACCCTCGATGAGGCCACCAATGGTAATGAGGCCCTAGCTAAACTACGAACTTCATCGGAGGAACAGCCCTATGATTTGATTTTTATGGATTGTCTCATGCCAGGACTAGATGGCTACGAGACAACCCACCACATTCGTCAAGGCTTAGCCGGCGATCGCTACAGCAATGTGCCGATTATCGCCATGACCGCTAATACGGTGAAAGGAGGCCGACAAAAATGTTTAGCCGCCGGCATGAATGATTACCTCAGTAAACCCATTGTGCCCGATCACCTAGGCAAAATGTTGCAACAGTGGTTCCTTTCCCCAACCCCGCAACCCATAACTATTCCCACTGTACCAACGATCGCCCAGCCCCTAGAAACAAATTGGTCTAGCTTTTCCCCCCAAACCATGTTGGGTTATGTCAATAATGATCCCTCCCTAGCTATTTGTCTGATTGAGGATTTTCTTACCTATACCTATCCCCAACTTCAACAGCTAAATACCATGGTGGCAGAGCAGAATCTCTACACTATCGAACATCAATTACACAAAGGTAAAAGTGTGGTCGCCATTTTAGCTGGTCATCAATTACTGCCAATTTTACAAACCATGGAAGAAGCTGCCAAAAATCAGGATATGCAAACCCTGATTCATCACCTCGATCCCTTAGACCAAGAACTAAATCGATTGGAAGGGGAGTTAACGCAATGGCTAACAGCTCAAAATTTAGTGTGCTCCTAACCATCGTTGATCATGTTAAGACCTGATTTATAAAGCCCCCCTGCCCCCAATTTTGGGGAAGAAATTCCTAAAAAATCACTAACTACTAGGACGAAAAGCTTGCAATGTCAGGACTTACGCAAAAATTTCGATTCTGTCCTGGGAACCATAATGTTTGGGGACAATCGTTCAAGCAAGTCCACCAAATTTGGGGAATTTAGGGGGCAAAATACAAATTCAATTGACTTTATAAATAGCCTCTAAGACCTGATTTTCAGCTAAGCTACAGCCAAGTTAATTTTTAACGGTGATGAGTCCCTAATAATCCCTATTAAATTCTGTGCAAAATTTTATTGAATTGGATATGAAGGATTTGATCCTGAGTTTAGGATTAATTGCCTTAACCATTCTGCTAGCCCAATGGCAAAACTTAAAATTAACTAACCAAATTTTAATTGGCACCGGTCGAGCAATTTTACAATTAACCATTCTAGGCTATGTCTTAGATCTCATTTTTGCCCTAGATAGTCCTTGGGCCGTAATGGCTCTGTTGCTGACCATGACCACGATCGCGGCGGTGGTATCCAAAAATCGCATTGGGGAAGAACAAATTAACCAATTATTTCCATTAATGTGGGGTTCCATTTTTATTAGCGTCGCCCTAGCTCTGGGTTATACCATCGTTTTGATTGTACAACCGGAAAAATGGTATGACCCCCAATATCTCATTCCCTTAACGGGTATGGTACTAGGCAATGCCATGAATAGTGCCTCTTTAGCAGGGGAAAGGCTAGCTAGTGAAATCAAAAAAATCGTCTCGAAATTGAAACCCATCTGAGTCTGGGGGCCAGTCCAGCCCAAGCGATCGCTAGTTATCGTAAAGTCGCCCTCAAAACTAGCTTAATTCCCATCATTAACACCATGATGGTGGTGGGTTTAGTTAGTTTACCGGGCATGTTCACCGGTCAAGTACTATCGGGAATTGATCCCATCAATGCTTCTTCCTATCAATTACTAATTTTATTTTTGATCATTACAACTAACCTCATGACCAGCATTTTAGTGACAGAAAGCATTTACCGGAGTTTTTTCAATCGTAATTGGCAGTTAATTTTATAGGGATTGATCAGGTTTTATTAACCTTGATTGGGATAATATTGCTCCCTTTGCTTATTGCTTGGATATTGTCTTAAAGGATGTTTGAAAAGCCCCCCCTTGCCCCCCATTCCGGGGGAAATCACCTAGATTTTAACCAATGAAGT
>JAAUPO010000219.1 GCA_012033095.1 Synechococcaceae cyanobacterium RL_1_2
GATTGTCCCCAAACATCATGGTTCCCAGGACAGAATCGAAATTTTTGCGTAAGTCCTGAGTCTGTTCGAAAATTCCCTTTGATCTCCGCATTTTTGATAAATCTCTTTCATGGAAGCAATACTTGTGTAATTTTTGGCATAAGGATCGTGAATTAAATAACTTAGAAATTTGTACGGTATCCTTCAAGGGAGCGTAAACCATCGATATTTAAGTTTTAGATGTTATTAAATTCTTATTCCTAAGTTATGAAAATTTTAAAATTTTGGAATTATGCCCTCCATCAAGACACCCTAGGAAGGTGTGGTTTGCGAAATGTATGATCCTTAAGGGGCAAGGGTTAGAAGGGTTAACTTTAAACCATCCTCACCCCTAATTTTTTACTCGCTGGAGCGATCGCGGTAGAATGGATAAGGTCTTTAGCCTTTAGTAGCCCCCCATGGCCTGGGCTAACTCATCCATTTTATGGGCAAGTTTTTGGTCTAGATCGCTAATTACATTACCTAAATCATGGGTTTTTAACGTGACTTTCACCCGGTTATAAACATTTGACCACTCCGATGGTGGTTTAATTTGTCTGCTTCAACCCCTGCGGCTACCATCCAACCTAAAGCGTGGGCAAAGTTATTAAATCGAAACTCCCGATAAAGGCCATTGTCCTTGACTTGCCACCCCTTAAGCTGGGCGATCGCGATCTCAATTTCGGTGGAACTTAATGCTTTAGCCATAACAATTACTGTGTAAATTAATAGTAAATTATAGATCTTAGGTTTATCATTACTAATCGTAGTTAACCTGACCAGTAAGGGGAAAAATATGGCTTATAGAATGGATCGCAGAGCCTACGCAGAAACCTATGGCCCCACTACCGGCGATCGCGTCAGATTAGCGGATACAGCATTATTGATTGAAGTCGAGCAAGACTTAACCACCTACGGCGAAGAGGTCAAGTTTGGTGGTGGGAAAGTCATCCGGGATGGTATGGGCCAATCTCCCCTAACTAGGGAAGCTGGGGCCATGGATGTGGTTATTACCAATGCATTAATTTTAGATTGGTGGGGCATCGTTAAAGCTGATATTGGCATTAAAGATGGTCGCATTGCCCATATTGGAAAAGCTGGTAATCCCTACGTTCAGGACAACGTGGATATTATTATTGGCCCTGGCACGGAAATTATTGCTGGGGAAGGTTCCATTGTTACGGCTGGTGGCATCGATAGCCATATTCATTTTATTTGTCCCCAACAAATTGAAACGCGATCGCGTCAGGGGTGACCACCATGTTAGGGGGTGGCACTGGCCCGGCCACCGGCACCAATGCCACCACCTGTACCCCCGGAATCTGGAACCTCCATCGTATGTTAGAGGCGGCAGAAGCCTTTCCCATGAATTTAGGTTTTATGGGCAAGGGGAATAGCAGTAAACCAGAAGCCCTCATCGAACAAATTGAAGCTGGAGCCATGGGGTTAAAACTCCATGAGGATTGGGGCACTACCCCCGCCGCCATTGATACTTGCTTAGATGTAGCCGATCTCTATGATATCCAAGTGGCGATCCACACCGATACCCTCAATGAAGCCGGTTTTGTGGAAAACACGATCGCAGCATTTAAAAATCGGGTGATCCATACTTATCACACCGAAGGTGCTGGGGGGGGCCATGCTCCGGACATTATCAAGGTGTGCGGTTTAGCCAATGTGCTGCCCTCCTCCACCAACCCTACCCGTCCCTATACCCTCAACACCCTAGAAGAACACCTCGACATGTTGATGGTGTGTCATCATCTAGATAAAAATATTGCTGAGGATGTAGCCTTTGCCGAATCCCGTATTCGTCGAGAAACCATCGCCGCCGAGGATATCCTCCACGATTTAGGTGCTTTTAGTATGATCGCCTCAGATTCCCAAGCCATGGGCCGGGTGGGAGAGGTGATTATTCGTACCTGGCAAACCGCCCACAAAATGAAAGTACAACGGGGCCCCCTACCCCAAGACACTGCTAATCATGATAATTTTCGGGCTAAACGATACGTCGCCAAATACACAATTAACCCCGCGATCGCCCATGGTATTAGTGAACAAGTGGGGTCGATCGAAGTAGGAAAATTGGCCGATCTTTGTCTCTGGAAACCAGCCATGTTTGGGGTAAAACCCAGTTTAGTCTTAAAAGGTGGTTTGATTGCCTGGGGTCAGATGGGGGATGCCAACGCCAGTATTCCCACCCCCCAACCGGTACATATGCGGCCGATGTTTGGTAGTTTTGGCTTGGCCCTGGGGGCAACAAATCTGACCTTTGTCTCCCAACGGGCATTAGATCTAGGCATTAAAGACCATCTTCGTTTGCAGAAGCAAGTGGTAGCCGTCAAAAATAATCGTGGGTTAAGTAAAGCTGATCTCAAACTCAATAATGCCCTACCCCACATCGAAGTTGACCCAGAAACCTATGAAGTACGAGCCGATGGCGAATTATTAACTTGTGAGCCTGCGGAGGTGTTACCCATGGCCCAAAAATATTTTTCTGTTTTTAGATATTGTCATTTTGTGTGTTTAGGTTTAGAGGGGGATAAGGAGGTTATAAATGTGATTGCACCAGGGAAAAAGCAGATAAACCACGACGAAAAAAGCGAGATTTATCGGGATTGAGAACCATAAGAGAAGAAGCCAAATCAAATCAAACCATAAAGAAGTTAGAGAATGAAGCCATCGTTGACTATCAAGAGCGAGGGAAGATTTGCTTTGAGCAGGAACATGGTGAAGAGACTTAAAAGGACGACCCGTATAAACAGAGACCCCAGATTCAACAAGTTTATCGCCAGTGCCTCTACTTCCGGTGCAAAAAGTGCTGGAACATTTTAGCCTCAAGCTTACTTATTCGGATTAGGAGTATGCTAAGTTTTCCGGCGATCGAGATCAAAGCGAGCCATCCCAATGGTTTTAATTTGTCGATGGTTGATTTTTATTCCTTCTATGAAAAAAGCGATCGGTTTTATCCTATGAACTCAAAAAAATTTTAATCGCCATAATTACTAAATCAGAAGAAAACCCAAGGGAAGAAGCCTTGATTTAAGCTTGACTGACACAAGCTTTATAGCTATTTATGTTCCCAGGTAATTATCAATGGGCTCTATTATCCAAATTATGGAATTAACCTAATCATCAGTTTTTGAAAGCAACTATCGATTACTGAACAATTATCCTCCATCTTATCCCCTTTATTTATTATGGCAGAGTAATGGCTATAACTATCTATGAATAAGCTTTGTAAGCCTATTGTTTCGTTTTACAAAAAAGATATTTCAGACATAATCAAAACAATATTGATGGTTATTCCCAGGAAAATCATTGGTCTTGCAAACATTTAATCTTCAAAAAAGATCAGCATAATGGCGGATTTAAATTCTATACACTCATTTTAAATAAATCCTAAAGCTTTTGGTGCATAGTCCAAAGATCCGACAAAATAATGCCCTAGAGGTGCTTAAGCCACTGCATTACGGTAAAATCATGATTTCTAACTTTGCTGAACCCAATTTTTCCTCTGATTTCATTACTCCCAATGCTGCAGTTTCTTTGGATGGGTTAAATCCATTTTTAATTCAGGCTCAACAAAAAACTCAACAGTTTCTGTCTGCCCCTGGGAGCTTGGAAGAGCTCAACGGGATCTATGATGTGACCAACGATCGCGCGGCTCTAAACTTAATCGCGAGTGCAACCGCCGGCAAATTAACTTTTCCTGAGGTTTTAATTCTGGAAGATGGGGCGATGAATGGTGGGTTAGGGGCCTATTCTACTCAAACTGGTCGAATTTATGTCGCGGCTTCATTGGTGCAACAAAATGATCCTTTATTAGATCGGGTGTTAGTGGAGGAGTATGGCCATCGTTGGGATGATTTATTAAATCCTGGGGCCGATAGTCCTGGGGATGAGGGAGCATTATTCAGTGTGGCGGTATTTGGGGATGCTCTAACAGCCCTCGAACGATCGCTAATTACCCAGGAGGACGATCGCGGGGTGATTAAGGTTAATGGGGTGTTCATTGCGGTGGAGCAAGCCCAGATCAGAGGAGGCAGGGCGGATGATGTGTTGGTAGCTACCGATGGCGGGGATCAACTGTATGGTTATTTGGGTAACGACAATCTCACCGGCGGTAACGGCAACGATCGCTTAGATGGTGGTCTGGGGGATGATGCGATGGTCGGGGGAGCCGGCAATGATGATTATGTGGTGGATAGTATTGGTGATACGGTGGTGGAGTTAGCTGACGCAGGGATTGATACGGTGTACAGTAACTTGGATAGTTATACCCTACCGGAGCAGATTGAGAAGTTACGGATGTGGGGGACGGGCTACCTGGGTAATGGGAATAGTTTGAATAATTTTATTTATGGTAATCGCTCGGATAATGAGCTTAATGGAGGGGAAGGGATCGATCGCATTTATGGGAATCAGGGTGATGATCAGCTCAATGGTGGTAAGGACAATGATTTTCTGTTTGGGGGCAGTGGTAACGATACTCTCAAAGGTGACGAGGGGGATGATCAACTTTATGGCGCGGATGGTAATGATATTTTATTGGGGGGGGCTCGGTAGCGATCGCTTAAAAGGCGCTGGTGGTAATGACACCTTAGATGGTTATGGGTTTGGGGAGTCTGAAGCAGATATTTTGTTAGGGGGAGCTGGGGCAGATATTTATGTGTTGGGTAATTTAACTAGTGTTTATTATGACAAGAATGGTCGATCTGATTCTGCGGTGATCAATGGGTTTGAGCGCGATCAGGATGTTATTCGGTTACACAAGATTAGTGATGTCGTAACCAGTGCGATCCAAGCCTATGGTTATGAGTTGGTGCGGACTGATCAGGGCACAGAGATTCAGTTAGACAATGGGGAATTAATCGGTTTGATTCGCAATCAGAAGAATTTTAGTTTGACTGATGCTTATTTTGAGTTCGTCGATGATGCGCCACAGATATCTGCCGATCTAGTGATGGGAAATATAACCACCCCAGACGTGGGATATGCAGGAACAACCATTACTACTTCAGCGGTTGTAACGAATAAAGGTCAAGAATATGCCCCGGCAAGTAAAATAAATTATTGGCTCAGTGATAGTCCATCTTGGGCAGATCAACGCAATCTTGTTAAGTTAGGAACTATTGAGGTTGGCCCCTTAGATAAGGGTGCATCAACAAACGTGGAATATTCCTTTGACTATGATATTAATTGGGGCAGTGGACGAAAATATATCATTTATCACTCT
>JAAUPO010000220.1 GCA_012033095.1 Synechococcaceae cyanobacterium RL_1_2
AAACCGGCGGGGGATAACGATCGCTCAAATTACCCAAATAAATTAGAGGAATATGGTGCAAAGGAAGATGGTCTTGAAGTTTTTTGACCAATTCCGCTGCTGGGGGGGGATTTTAAATTATTACTGATGAAAATACCATCAATGGTATGGCCCTTAGTTAGTTCAGTTTGGATCAGGGCCAAGGCTCCTACTCCATGGCCAACCCATTGAACATCACCCCCCCATTTACTTAAATGGCGTACCAATAAATCTCGACTGGCAATGTTGCGATCGACGACTAAAAAGCGAGTGCCACTAAGATCATGGCAGGGAAAACCCAGAAAGGTCGCATCACTGGACTGGAATTCAGTGGTAAAGGTAAAACAACTACCCTGGCCAAGATTACTTTCTACGAAGATCTGGCCTCCCATCAATTCACAAAGCCTACGGGTAATTGCTAGACCTAAACCCGTACCACCATATTTTCTGGTATTACTAGCATCAACCTGGGTAAAGGATTCAAACAAAATGGGAATTTTATCCACGGGAATACCAATCCCCGTATCCTTGATGCTACAGCTAAACACCAGAGTACCATCCTGCTCAGCCGGAGCTAATTTACACAGCATTAGTATTGCCCCTACTTCGGTAAATTTAATGGCATTACCGACCAAATTGAGAATGATCTGACGAAAACGGAAAGGATCCCCCTTCACAATTTTTTGATGAATATTGACAATATCCACCGTAAATTCGAGGTTTTTACCCTGGGCTTCCATGGCGAGGGCGTACACACATTCTTTGATGGTTTGAATTAGGTCAAACTCCATAATTTCTAGATCTAGTTTGCCGGCTTCTGCTTTGGAAAATCGAGAATTTCATTAATAATTTTGAGTAAAGCTTGGGCACTGCCATGGGCAATTTCGACCTGGGATTGTTCCTCTGGGGGTAGGGGCGAGGTTTTGAGTAAATCTAACATCCCTAAAATGCCATTCATGGGAGTCCTAATTTCATGGCTCATACAGGCGAGGAAATTACTTTTGGTAATGGCGGCGGCTTCGGCAAATTCCTTGGCTTGGATGAGTTCCTCTTCCTGGCGTTTGCGATCGCTAATATCGACATGGGTACCAATCATCCTTAGGGGTTGATTCTGTTCATCCCACTCTACGACCTTACCCCGACCCAAAATCCACTTGTAAGTATTATCTTTACACCTCATGCGGAGATCACATTGGTAGATATTAGTGTCACCGTTCAGGTAGTTTTGTACAGCTTGGAATACCCGGGCTTGATCTTCAGGGTGAATCCGTTCACTCCATTCCTCCGGTTGATCCCCTACCTCAAACGGGGAGTAGCCCAGCATACTTTTCCAGCGGGAGGAGAAGAATACGCTGTTATTGGCCATATCCCAATCCCAGACCCCTTCCTCTGCCCCTTCTAGGGCAAATTGCCAACGAATTTCGCTATTTTTAAGGGCGATCGCGGCTTGTTTGCGCTCACTAATATCCTCCACGATCGCCAGGATATCCACCGGTTCCCCCTGGTGATTACGAATGACAGAAACAGTGGTATTGGCCCAAAACACCGAGCCATCCTTGCGGAGATAACGATTTTCCTTAGAGATGCAAACTTGTTTATTGGTCAGTAAATCTAAAAATAGTTCATCTTGAAAATCTTCCCCATGAACCACGTCAGCCATGGTCATCTGGGTTAATTCATCGTAGCTGTAACCTAGCATTTCGCAAAACCGGGGGTTCGGAGCAAGGCTATAGTGCTCTTTAGCAATGTAAATAATCCCCACCGCTGCTTGTTCAAAAATACTGCGTAACTGCTGTTCACTTTTCGCGAGGGCTTGCACTGCTTTTTTGGTTTCGGTCACGTCCTCAATCAGAGCAAGGGCAGAAAGGGGTTCTCCCTGTTCATTTCTTAAAAGGGAGAGGGTTGTATTACCCCAGAGCAAGGTTTGATCCTGTTTTAAATAGGTTTGTTCAAACACAAATTTATCCAGTTCAGCCTCAACTAAGTTATTCAGTAACTGATTAAAGTCTTGGGACTGGCCATGACACAGTTCCTGAAATTGCTTAGATGGCAACTGCTGGGCCCCATAACCCACCATGCGGCAAAAACTACCATTCACCGATTGAATTTGGCCGGTTAGGGAGGTGGTCACCATGCCCATCGGTGCGTCGTTAAAGATTTTACGAAATTTTTTCTCGCTCGCTTCTACTCTCTGCTCGGCATCACGGATATAGGTAATGTCTGTAATGGTGCCCACATAACCCGTTATCTGCCCATTAAAATCTTTTTCGACAAAGGTTTGACCATATACCCAGACAATTTCTCCGGTGTTGTTTTGTACCCGGTATTGCATATTCCCAGGGATACCGTCCTCGATTAACCGTTGCCAGGCTTGGTTCACTTCCTCAAAATCATCGGGGTGAATAAAATATTGCCATTCCCGATCGATGCGATCGCGATGGTGGTACCAACGATTTGGCAGTAAAAATTATTAACAAATGTACAATTGCCGTTAGTATCGGTGCGAAAAATGCCTACGGGGAGATGGGAAACCAGATTATAGTATCGTTGCTCACTGGCCTGGAGATTATCCGCCATGCGTTTGAGGTCGGTGATATCCGTAATGCTGGTGACTAAGCCCACATCACCTCCCCTAAAGTTGCATTCTATTTTTGTCTGGCCATAAACCCACCGCACACGTCCTTCTTGGTTAACAAAACGGTACTCGATCGCGGCGGCATTGCGGGTGCTCAAGACGTTAGCCCATGTGTCTGTAACCAACGACCGATCCTCTGGATGCACCGCATTTAACCAACCTAACCCGGTGGTTGCTTGGGGAGAGAGATCGATCATTTCTATCGCCTTTTGATTGAGATACAAACAATTGCCTTGGCCATCGGTTCTAAACACCCCCACTGGCACTGTGGTAAACAAAGACGCATACCTTTCTTCACTGTGTTGGTAAAGTCGTTCCGCCTCTTTTCTGATGGTGATTTCTTGCTGGAGTTTGCGAATGGTCAGTTGTTGTTTAATCGCGATCGAGATGTGCACTGCCACTTCGTTCATCAGGGAAATATTCGCTTCCGACCACCAACGATAGTCGGAACATTGATGGGCCGCCATGGTGCCCCACACCTCCCCCTCTACTTCCAGTAAAATAATTAAAGTGGCTTTGATCTGGTAGCGCATCAAAACTTCCAAATAACAATCGCTATAATCAGCCTCATTAACATTATTGATGGCGATTACATTGCCCTGACGTTGCCCCTTCTCCTGCTGCACATTCCAACATTCATCACTAAAGCGATCTTGCTCCATCGACGGAAAATTTGGATCATAAGCTTCTGCTACAACCTCCCCTCCCCCTTGTGGATTGAATTGGTAGATCAAAAAGCGATCGCAACCCAACAGTTTCTGAACCTTGTCCACCACCTCCAGCCAAATCTCTTCAAGACTAGAAGAAGCATTAATTTTTAAAGCTAAATCACTAATTAATCGTTCCCTATTAACCTGCTCGCTCAATTCCACTGTTCTTAAGGTAACTTGCTGCTCTAACTCTTCATTGCGCTCTTTCAGGATTTCTAACTTTTCCGATTCTAAGATACTAACTTTCTGTTCTAGCATTTCCGTTAGTTTGTACAACTCTAACGGATTCAAAACTTGTAAAATCATTTCCTTATCAATCATCCCTTCCACACGGCCCTGGGCACTTACCACTGCTAACCGCTGAATCATATACTGATCCATTAACCCATTTGCTGCCAACAAAGAGGCTTCTTGGGTAATGGTAAACACCGGTTTACTCATCATGGTTTCCACTAGGTGATCTTCTAATGCCAACCCAAGGGCTTTGATTTGCACCAGATCCCTCTCGGTTACAATGCCTAGGGGCTGCCGGTGATCATCCACCACCAACATAAAAGTGAGTTATGGGCACTCATGGTTTGAGCAGCCTTGAGTAAGGTGTCCTTCCCCTGGCCACAAACTATCGTTTGATCCATCACTTCCGCAACCGATCGGATCGCTAAAAAATTGATGGGTTTAGATAAACGATGGATACTTTCATAGGTAATTAAGCCTTGGATCTTTCCTCCGCGATCGAGCACCGGTAAGTGGCGAAAACCATGGGAACGCAACATTTCCAACGGAACAAAGATATCCCCTAGCTCATCTGTGGTAATACTAACCACCGGATGAATCATCACATCCTTTACTTTTAACTGCTCCGTGTTGGAGTTCGTCGCTAAAATTTTAACCAAGTCTCGTTGGGTAAAAATCCCCACGAGTTGCCCGCCCTCCACCACTAAAATGCAACTCGATCGCGCCCTAATTTGCCATTCTTCAAGATTTTGGCTAGTCTCAAAATTGCAATGATCATAGCCACCACTCATCATTGCTATAGCTTGAACCAACTCAACCCCAGGGGCGATCGTTAACGGCTTGTCAATAATGGCAGTTTGCGGATCTAAAGAATGATTGAGGGTAACCATGGCACAATGGTAATTTACACGATGGAATTAATATTAGAATCAATCTTGATACATTGCTTTTTCGTCTTTATATCGCAATGTCATGTCTTGATTATATAGCAGGTTTCATAATTGCAGATAATAGCTTAAACCCATAATTTGTTACCATGCAATATTTTTCATACACTTAATCGCAAGTAAACCCGCTCTGATTTACCTGTATTAGGCGCATAAAAACCATTTTAATTTATTTATTTTCAGTAGATAATGAGTTTGCCCAGAGTACCCTGATAAATATCATTTATTTTCCTGTAGATACTGGCAAATATATTTTAAATTTTAAACGTAAAAAGATCTTCTTCTCCATATTTTTTATGGTCATTGGGCCATGTCCGTAGGAAAACGAGGCAAAATTAATCCGAGTTATTCTCTTATGGCAACTTTTGCCACGGCTTTTAATTTACTCTAGGTTTGGCAGGGAAAACGTGTTAATTAATATATTCAAGAATATATTATTCAAGTTTGAGGCTACCCATAGGTAAGTCGAGTTGGAGATAAATCCCTTCTTTGACGTTATAGCCATCACCACAATGATTGTTACAGGTTGGGGATCTTTAACCTCTAAGGGATAAGGCTTTGATGGGTTGGAAATTTTTTGACTTCAATGGATATATAGCAGTCCTAACTAGGGAGTGAGATCAATTAGCATAAAAACGTTGATCCTGAGCCAGGTTCAGAAAGTATAGTTTTAAACTGAAATCCTTAGCTAAGAAGAGTTTCAGG
>JAAUPO010000221.1 GCA_012033095.1 Synechococcaceae cyanobacterium RL_1_2
AGTCATACCCCCATCAGCTTATTCTACCTGGGTTAAATAGATCGGTTCCCCCACCACCATCAGGGAACAATGGCAACCAGCAATAATATCGGTGGTTATATTGTTTACTTCTATGCCCCCCACGGTATGTCTATGCATAAAGGAAAGCATGAGTAAATCAAAATTTCTAGTCAAATCAATAATGGTTTGGACATTATCTTGACTTCTATAAATGACGGTTTCAATATTAACCTGCTCTCGCCAGGGAGCGATCTTCGCCTCAAGACCCATCATAAATTCATGAAGGATGGATGAAGGGGTTTTAGGATGGACTACATGAATGAGGGTGATTTCTCTTGTGCCTGCACGGGCAATTAATTGGGCAAGATGCACCGGTTGTAAATCCTGTCGGTTTAAACCAGATACTGGTACTAAAATACGTTTGATATTGCTTGGATCTTCTGTGAGGCGCATGGTCGCGATCGCGCAGGGGGCTGACCATAATAATTGATCGGAGATGCTGCCAAAAAACCGAGATTTCAGATTTTGTTCGCTCCAACCGGTCAAAATTAAATGGGCATGTTGCTCCTTCGCTGCTCGACTAATGCCTAGGGCCACATCATTATCCAAACGCACTAGGGGTTCTACATTGTCTAAACCTAACTCCCTACTGAGTTTGATCGTATTTTGTAACAGTTTTTGGCTTTGGTAAATGTGATGGTCTAAGTCCGGATCCTTGGTTTGTCCATGGCATTTCACGATCGAGAGGGCCACTAAGCGATCGTCTTGAGAGCTGGTTAGGAGACCAGCCATCTTGATCAGATAAGGTTGGGAATAGGGATTATTGAGGGGAATCAGGATCGTAAATTGTTGTTCCTCCCCATGCTTTTCAATATTGGGATCAAATACTTTATCTACTTGATCCGGCACCGCCATGGCAGGGGCATCCATCGCTACCGGCTGGGGAAAATCAAAGCTTAACTTCGTTGCTGCTTCGTGGACTTGGGGCAAAGGGGAAAGACGACGGGCAAATTTTGCCGTAATAATTGGGCCTAGGATGGATGTAATCAACATCAAGACAATGATGGCATTAAACACGGATACATCAATGACTTTGGCTTCTACCCCCACTAGGGCAGCGGCTAAGGTTGCGGCAACTTGGGGTAAGGACAATGACCACATGGTTAAACATTCGTCCCATTGATAACCATAGACAATTTTGGCGAGCCAGGCGGCAATAAATTTACTGCCAATTAGACCTGCCACGATCGAGAAAGTAAGGAAAAAATTGCTGGTAAGGGAAGTAACTAGGCCTGATATTTCTAAAATCACCCCCATCACAATGAAAAAACAGGGAATGAACAGGGTACTACCCACAAAAATCACTTTTTCCTGCAACGGGCCTTTACCCACCACATCATTGATGGCTAATCCTGCTAAAAATGCCCCCACAATTTTATCAATATGAATTAATTGGGCTCCGACAGCGGCGAGAAACAGGGTGATCAGTACAAATAAAAATTGATTACCTTCGTCGTTACCGGTACGTTTAAAGTAAAGTTTTCCCCCCCGATTGAATCCCAGTAAAATCACGATCGTATAAACTGTCAACGTTAAAATTTGTACAATGAGACTGCTAATCGTGAAGCTCCCTTGGTTGATGCTGACGCAGATGGCCAACACAAACAATGCTCCAATATCGGTAAAAATGGTGGCACCGACGCTAACGGTTACTGATTCTTGATGTAATATCCCTAACTGGGCCAAAATGGGGTAGGCCAATAGGGTATGGGAAGCCAGCAATGACCCTAATAGTAAAGAGGGCAGAAAGGTTAAATTAAAGGCTAAACCGATCGCGATACCCGTGACCATAGGCACCGCAAAGGTGAGCAGGCCAAACAGTAAGGAGCGATCGCGGGTTTTATAGAAATTATCAAGATCTATTTCCAAACCGGCCACAAACATCAAATAGATTTTGCCAATATCCGACAGTAAGTTGATAGTTTCAGAATCAGTATTAAATAATTTCAATCCATCTGGGCCTAGGCATAACCCAGCAAATAATAACCCCACTAAACCTGGTAGTTTAATGCGTTCAAAGATTGGGGGAACGATCAGGGAGGTTAATAGTAGTAGAGTGAAAGTAATAAGAGGATTACTTGCGATCAACCCAGTCAAATTGGACATTCAAGTAAGGAAAGCCGAGAAATTGAAATGGACGGCTCCAGAATTCAATTATCATTGATTTTGAAGTAAAAATTTAATTTTGCCCCAAATCCAAGCTACAGGAATACGTGGCCCGGTTAACATCACTAGTAGGGCTTACGTACAATCCCCCTAAATCCCCCAACGATGATGGACTTAGTTGAACGATTATCCCCAAATATCCTGGTTCCCAGGACAGAATCGAAACTTTTGCGTAAGTTCTGATGAAAATAGTTTGTTGAGTAAGGTCACAAAAGCCGGAAAAACTTTAAAAAAGTATCCCTAAATCCGATAATGGGGACTTGTGATTTTCAATACGGATGACATTGATATGTTTCAACAACTATCAGCCCCCCCTGCGAGTTGGGGTTTTAGGTTTTGGTGGTCTTGGTCAAGCAGCTAGCAAAATTTTAGAGCCTAAACAACAATTACAGTGGGTAGCTGCGGCCGATCGCCATGGTTACGCTTACAATCCCCAGGGTTTAGATGCGGATACAGCCATTCAAACCTATCGTCATGAAGGTTCTCTGGGCAAGTTAGCTCCTTGGGGTACCAGTAGCGATCGGGCCATTGAGGATTTAATTGCCACGGCGGATGTGGACGGTTACTTTTTAGCATTGCCGAATTTGCCCAATACCTTTATGGCAGAAGTAACCAAAACCATTATTGCCTCTGGTTGGCAAGGGGTATTGGTGGATGCCCTTAAACGTACCAGTGCCATGGAACAAATCCTGGAGTTACAGGATGATCTCGCCAACGCGGGCATTACCTATCTCACCGGTTGTGGCGCTACCCCCGGCTTACTGACTGCGGCCGCGACCGTTGCAGCCCAAAGTTACCAAGAAATTCACAGTGTTAAAATTACCTTTGGGGTGGGTATTGCCAATTGGGAGGCCTATCGGGCCACCATCCGCGAAGATATTGGCCATCTTCCTGGCTACACGGTGGATCAGGCTAAAGCCATGACCGATCAAGAGGTAACGGCTCTCTTAGATCGTACCAACGGGATTTTAACCTTAGAAAATATGGAGCACGCCGATGACATTATGCTCGAACTAGCTGGTATTTGCGATCGCTCCCAAGTTACCGTTGGTGGGGTAGTGGATACCCGTAACCCGAAAAAACCTCTTAGCACTAACATCAAAGTGACGGGACGCACCTTTGAAGGCAAAATTTCAACCCATACCTTTACCCTAGGGGATGAAACTAGCATGGCCGCTAATGTGTGCGGGCCCGCCTTCGGTTACCTCAAGGCCGCAGCAATCCTTCGCGATCGGGGTTTATATGGCATTTTCACCGCCGCAGAAGTAATGCCCCAATTTGTAAAATAACCATATAGAACCCATTTGGTATCTATCGGTGGATTTGTACTGCTTGAACTGTATTGATTTCATGCTGATCAGGTTCATTTTGATTAAGGTTTGTTCGGCTCAAGTCTTACGGTGCATTGACCGTTAAAAGCGATATACTTGAAAGCCTGATTGTTCAAGATCAAGATCTCAAATGGGTTCTATATTACAAAATATGTCTAGGGGCATCTATTTTGATCGATCGGCATTCAATACTTAAATATTCTTTTAACCCCCAACTAAACTAGTGAATTATTCTTTATTGTTGTTTTTAACCCTCATGGGTACGGGAAGTGTGCTTGCGCCCTTTGCTGCCCAAGCAGTGCCCCTCCAATCATCTTCAGTGGAGGTGTTAGCAGAATCTAACCTCGAATCTGAAGAGCAAGAGCAAACAGTGGAAATTACTGGGCAGTTAAAATCAAGTATTTATCAACAAATCCTACGATCGGAGATCGGAGTTAAACCTGTGTCCTGACGGTGAAGAGTTAACGAGGGAGCTAGATAACGTGGAAATATATGGACGTTATGACTCTCAATATTTAGCAAAAGTTCTGTGCTTTAATACGGCTTACCAAGGGGTTTACCAATTTGTGAACGTAGATATGAGCCAAGATCCCACAGCCATGGAGCTTTCTACCCTTACTTTAGTGGGTTATCCTTACTTTGATCCAGCCACCAATGTGCTTAGCAATAGTTATAGATTCACTGCGGCTGGCACTTGTTATGAGTCCTCTAGCTATCATTGGGATGGTTATAGTTTAACCCTCGTGTCCTCCGCGATCGAGGATGTCATTGAGAAGGGGTGTGAAGATTTAGGGGTAAGCATTCCTCATCAAGATTATTTAATCACCGCCGACAGTATCGGCCCCGTAAAACTAGGTATGAGCCTCAACGAACTAAAAGCCATACTATCTACGGACTATATATAAGTTTGCTCCCTATAAAATGGGGGTGGATTTACCTTCTGGGTTGATGGTGAGTTTTTACGATGAAGAACAATACGCCCTCATCTTCGATAACCTCGATCCTGGCACCTGGGAAGAGTTACCCCTTACTGACACCTCCATCATTCGTGGGATAGTAGTCAAAAATCCCCAATACCGCACGGCGGAAGGATTCGGGCCCGGTACGCTACTATCTAAAGGCACCCAGTATTATGGTGAAGCAACCTTAAGTTATAACTGGGAGATCGAAGGTCGGGAGTATATCAGTTTTGCCAAGGGCCTATTGGGTAATGAGGATGAAGTGTCTGGAATTGGGATCTCCATGCGATCGAACCAAGGCACTTTAACCCAGTTTTCAGGGATTTACCCCGAAGAAGTTAACGGTGCATCCTTCCAAGAAACCAATCTTTACCATGATCATGGGGCAATTAACTCGATCGAAATCATGACGGATCTTTAATTTTTAATTACAGATTAATTACAGAACATCTTTTAGCTTGATTAGGTCAAACCGTAATCTCTGGCCCTAAGTAAAGGTTTATAGCTATAGCGACCATAATTAAATTAGTAGGGGATGACTACCATCGACCCTTACTAATTATGGTGGTAACAGCTCTCAGGTTTTGGTAAGACTATAAGGAGTTTAATTTGAAGTAATTTAGGCTAAAGCGATCGCGATCGCCGACACAATTAATCCAGATTAATCCAGGTTAATCCCCGTCAACTCTTAAGAAATAAAGCTTTGCCACCTTTAGTTACCCTTGAA
>JAAUPO010000222.1 GCA_012033095.1 Synechococcaceae cyanobacterium RL_1_2
AACAACATTTGATAATTTTTAGAAATCGTCTAAGTTATTTAATTCACGATCTTTAGGGTTATTTCCCTGGGGGCAAAATTGAAGTATATCTTCACATCGGTTAGGTTATGACAAAGTGATCTTAAATACGTTTAAGGGAAATACAACTACATGGATAGAAAATGGGCTAACTTTCTGAAAAATAAAGGGGCTTGGCGGGGTTCTTTCTCCACAATTAATTTAGCTGGGGAGGTGTTAGATCACACTCCTTCTTTGCTAGATTTAGAGCCCTTTGATGATGACCAAGGGATGCGGTTTCGGATTCGTCGGTTTGGCGCAACGGGTTATGATGGCCCGCCGGTTAGTGACTATGAGCAGGAATATCGTTACCTAGGACAACAAATTATTTTTTTTGAGACGGGGGCCTTTTCTAAAGGGACTTTGATCTTTGCGCCCTACGGTGATTTTGGTACTGAGTTTGGGTTTGTCGATCGCGATCGCCGTTTAAGAATGGTTGCCCTGTATGACAAAGAAGCCAAGTTTGATCGCGGCGTATTAATTCGGGAATTTCGGGATGGTAGTGGTGCCCCAGAACGGCCTGCGCTCACGGTGGAACAATTATTAGGGGTCTGGGAAGGGGAAGCTTGCACAGAATATCCAGATTTTCGCCCCCCCGAAACCATCAAAACCCGCCTACAGTTAACCCAACTAGATGCCACAACCCTCGAACATCAGTTTTCCTTCGGCGATCGCCAATGGTCGTCGCGATCGACTATTCATGGCAATACCATCACCATGGAAGATAGCCCTCGTCAAATTACCCTGTTGCCCGATGGCGGATCTCTAAACTGCTTATCCAAACTAGAACACCGTCAACCTTTTTTTGTAGAGGTGGGTTGGTTATTCGCCGATGGTCAAAGACAAAGACTGATCAGAAATTACGACGATCGCGGTAGTTGGGTCAGTTCAACCCTAATCCAAGAAACCAAGATTAGTTAATACCAAATTACTTATACTGAATTTACTTATGGTTAAGTACACAAAAATTCCTTAGAGGGGGACAAGCTACTTCTATTGTTTGTATAACAACGGTTTCAGCGATTAGATTAAATTATCAGAACAATAAAACGGCTTTTTCGACATAATGACTTCCGTATCAATGGCAAAATCCTTGGAAAGGCTTATTTTTCGTTAGTCAAATAATTGTGAGGACAATATTCCATCTTCATTCTCAACACAAATCAAATACTACAGTTGTTGTTATACAAGGTTTTGATGCCTGTTGTCCCCTTTTAAGCCTTGCACCGTAAGACATTAAACAATTTAGATTGTTCTCTACAATTATGAAACCCGTTATGAGTAGCATAAGGTCATAAATTAAATAGGACTTACGCATAAGCCCCCTAAATCCCCCAAATTTTTGGGACTTGCTTGAACGATTTTCCCCAAACATCATGGTTCCCAGGACAGAATTAAAATTTTGCATAAGTCCTGGGATTGCTATATCGATCAAGCATTCAATTATTTTGAAATCAAATCTTTGCTACATGATGGTTTTGGACTGGTTTATCACACTTTTTTGTTTAAGTCCCATGAGAACGGAGTTTTGGGGTTCTTCCGGTACTGAGAAAACAATATAATCAAAATAATCAAAATAAATAATTAAAGTCCCGCTTACCCCTAGCCTGGTTGATTGCGTTTGAATATTCATCTCCTTAACCAAGAACTAAAAATCTTTGTCCAACTGAGTAATGAAATTCTGACTAGTATTTGTCAATTGCTCGCTCTAATGATTATTGCTTTTGGTGTGATCAGAGGGTTATTTATTTTTATCAAGGAAACCCTGTTCAGCCAAGAAACAGCCCAAGCTTTTCAACATAGCCGCTTAGTGATGGGTTATTCCTTTTCTTTGGGCTTAAGTTTTTTGATTGGGGCAACAATTCTTAGAACCATGGTGTCCAGTCAATGGGATGACCTTGCCCGCTTAGCAGTAATTATTCTGATCCGCACCACCGTTAATTTACTCCTGGAGCGAGCCACTAAACTTAATCACCAGGTTATCTCCCCTTCTCCTTCCCCAACGACCCCTATCCATTCCTAATTATTTCTAATTATTTCTAATCAACTGACTCAGCGTTAGGGTTACTAGGTAGTCAATGTAGGGTCAATGTGTGTATCTAATGTCCGTATCCTATATATCCTGTTTGGATACCAAATCCGCCCAGTAGGATAAGGAAATTGTTGAAGCCATTAGGGGCTGTTTATACAGTCAATTGAATTTGCATTTTGCCCCCTAAATCCCCCAAATTTGGGTTACTGTTAATGATTTTTCAGAAATTTCTCCCCCAGAATTGGGGGCCGGGGGGCTTTGATAAATAAGCTCTTAATCTCAGCAACAATTGGGATAAAGATTATTTCCCCATACCAAACAAAACGGTTTTAGTCTGATTGAATCATTGGGCGGATCAAGCGCAACCGTTTCAACTGGTTTTCAAATCGGGATAGAATAAAAGGAATAATACCTGAGAAACGGGCTGCCTACCATGATAGACATCAATAATCGACAAAGAGCGTGGATTAATTTGGGCGCGATCGTGGCTGCCTTTGGGCTCAATGTTTTGGCGAATACGGGTACCTTAGGGGCTAGAACGATCGCTGATATTTCTAATCAAGATTTTGCCGATGTGCTGATCATTCCCGCTAGCTATGCCTTTGCCATCTGGGGGTTAATTTATGTTGGTCTATTTACCTTCGGCATTCATCAGATAGTGAGCAAAAAATATGATCATCCCCTCTACCAAGCCACTGGTTATTGGATTACTATTGCAAGCGGCTTTCAGATTATTTGGGTGTTACTGTTTTTGAGTAGTCAGTTTACCCTGTCCCTACTGGCGATGATTGTAATTCTAGTTGCCCTAGGGAGTTTATATGACGAAATAACCGCAGAAGAATCCAGTTTTAAAAGATCTAAATGGTACATAATCTATCCCTGTAGCATCTACGCTGGTTGGATCAGTGTGGCAACCATTGTTAATGTGGCCGTCGTCCTATTTAATTGGGGCTGGCGAGGTGAACCCTTAGATCCAACCTGGTGGACAGTATTACTCATTACGATCGCGACGCTGCTGGGGGCGTGGACAAAAATGAACGAAGCCTATAAAGGGGTATTTGTTTGGGCTTTGATTGCGATCGCGGTTAAAAACCAAAGTAATTTAATTATTATGACAGCCAGTTTTGTGGGGGCGATCATTTTGACAATTCTTTTAATCGCTAAAATCAAAAAAATACCTCTACCGAGGCTAACCTTCGATTAACCACTAACAATTAAAAAGAGTCATGCCGGGGTTGATCCATGGGCTTGTTTGCCTGCCCCAACCCACAAAAAAACCACAAAAAACACAAAAAAGAGAGCCATTCAAACCCAGCTCTCAGATCAATAGTATTTTAATTAATTACAGTTACAGTAATTTAAAATTTTAAAATTTAAAGCTAATTTTAAAGCCATAAAAACTGATTAGTTTTATTTGCTAAGGGCAGTGCCAAGGCCGATCGCTAAGACAGCAGGTACAAGAGCAACCACTAGGGCAATATAAATTTGAGTATCTGAAAGCATGATTAGACTAAGCTCCAATGATGTTGATAGAGATTTCCTATACTTGTATCTTTTTTCCGCGACTTCATTAACATAATTGTTACAACTTGAAATAATCTGCAACTTTATAAGGGAAGGGTTAGCTTAATTCCTGATTAGAGAGGGGACTTTTGATCAATTCAAGTTATAAATAGTCTTGTCAATTCCCTTTAATTCCCTTTAATTCCCAATCCATCACCAACAATCAGAGCACATCAACGAATCCCCCTGATCGATCGCTGATGGCCCATGATGGCTGCACTGGAAATTACCTCAACACCACCAGCCTTAACTAAAATAACTGAGAGTTTCAAAAATATAATGCTTAGAGCTGATTTATAAAGCCCCCCTGCCCCCAAATTCTGGGGAAAAATTCCTGAAAAATCATTAAAAGTCCCCCCAAGTTGGGAGATTTAGGGGGCAAAATGCAAATTCAATTGACTTTATAAATAGCCTCTTATAATGCCATTTCCTTTGTTTGTTAACGCAAAAGCCCTATAAACTAAGCTGTTGTGACTACCAACTTATTTGTTTCGCATTACAAAAATTAAACTCTCAAATAACCATAGTAGTCCCAATAAATCACCTATCCCTCTAGCTTCCATTACCGAAGGATAACCACCATGGACAATCTATCCCCCCTATCCCAGTCCTCTAAAGTTTATGCCAAACCAGATGAAGGCCATGTTTCCCTCGGTAAAGGTTTACGGGGAATTTTAAGTACAGCCTTAATTTTAGGGTTGGTGACCTTGGCTTTAGGGGGATCTCCCCAACGAAAAACGGCGGCGATCGTGGTGGGGATCGTAGGAAATGTGGCCATTACAGGGATTAGGATCGCAGCGGAATGGGAGCGCGGAGTTGTATTACGATTTGGCAAATTTATCGGAGTAAAAGGGCCAGGTATTTTTTATGTTATCCCAGGGATTGAAAATGCCCGCTTTATTGATACCCGTATGTTAGTGTTTAATATTCCCCACCAAAAAGTGATCACCAAAGATAACGTCCCCGCAGAGATTGATAGCGCTTTATTTTTTTGTGTCAAAGATGCGGAAAAAGCGGTTATTTCCATTCAAAATTTTCAATTTGGCATTTCCCAGTATGCCCAAGCTGCCCTCAGGGACGTAATTGGAGGGTTAAGCTTAGATGATTTACTCTCAGAGCGGGAACAAATTCAAATCAAAATTTTGGAAGCAGTGCAGGAAAAAGTCCAGGAATGGGGTTTACATCTAGACTCAGTACGCCTCCAAGATATTGAACTACCGGAGGATCTAAAACGGATGATGTCTCGACAAGCATCGGCGGAACGGGAAAAGCGAGCAACTATTACAAAAGCAGAAGGGGACAAGTTAGCTGCGGAAAATTTGATGGAAGCGGCCATGATGATGGAGAATCACCCCATGGCTTTAGAGTTAAGGACATTGCAATCCATTGATAGTTTAGGGGCTAGTCCTTCTAATACAGTGATTCTGTTTCCTTTGGAAATGTCGGATGTCTTTAATAAAATAAAAGCCAAAATACCGGAAAATAGGCGTTGGTTAATTTAGGGATAAATTTAACAATGGATCGGTTTTAAAAATTTTGCCAAATGCCAAATATAGGTAGTGCTAAAGGTGTAAGGATATTTAGACC
>JAAUPO010000223.1 GCA_012033095.1 Synechococcaceae cyanobacterium RL_1_2
AGGGGAAATCACGAGGGAAATGCCCTTTCCTTGGTAGAGATAACGGTTATATTCTCCGGGAATATCGTAAATTTGGCCTCCGTCCAGGCGTTCCATTTCGTCGGCATAGTAACGACAAAAATCAATGGCTTCGGATACTTCCCCATCGGCCTGTTGGATAATTTTGCCCACTTCTAAACAAATCCAGGCGTTGAGTTCATGGCGACGCTCCTCCATCAAATCCGCCGCCCGACGTAAAATATTAGCCCTTTCTGAAGCGGGGGTACTACTCCAACCGGGAAAGGCCGCTTTAGCCGCTGCGATCGCTTGTTGGGCCTGGTCAAGATCCATTAATCCCACATTACCCACTACCTGGTCAAAATCGGAGGGGTTCACCGATGGCAGGGATTCCTTGGTGGCCACATATTTCCCAGCAATGAGGGGCTGATAGTCCTTCCCTAGCTGGGTTTTAACTTTGGTCAGGGCCTGGCGGGCTTGGTTTCTCAGGTGGGCGTTCGCATAGTCCGTATTGGCAGCCCCGGCAAATTGATGGGTGCTGCGATCGATGTCCTCCTCCGTCACCTGGGGAGGGGAAATTAGTTCCTCAATGGGGCGATCTTCGCTATTTTGTTTAATAAAAGAACTATTGGCGGTATTTTCCAATAAGCGACGGATCAAATAAGCCATCCCCGGCAATAATTTACCGTAGGGGGCATAGACCCGAACCCGATTGCCCCGTTTAGCGATCGCTTTGGCGAGTTGATCCCCCATGCCATAGAGCACTTGGCATTCAAACCGATGGCGCGGAATATTGAGGGTTTCCGCGATCGCGATCGCCCAAGCCTGGGTACGCACATTATGGCTACCGATGGCGACGTTTACATATTCATGGTTTTCGAGGAGGATGCGGGTTAACTTTTCAAAATTTACATCGGTTTCACTTTTAATATTGAAAACCGGTTGGGGCCAATGGTTTTGGAGGGCGTGGATCGTTTCCTGATCCCAATAGGCTCCTTTAACTAAACGAATGGTGATGGGGTTACCCCGTTGTTTTGCCCAAGCAATGAGATCTTTAAGATCCTCCTCGGTATCCCGTAAATAACCCTGGAGCACAATGCCCACATCGGTCATGGTACGGAACTCCTCCTCCATCAATAGATCTTTAAAAATTTTCAGGGTCAAATCTTTGTAGGTATATTGTTCCATATCAAAATGGATATAGGCCCCTACGGCCTGGGCTTTGCGTAACAGGGTACGAACGCGATCGCTGACCCGTTCTTGGCTCCCCACCGGATCGATCGCGTCAAATTGAGAATAAAATGCAGTGAGCTTAACCGATACCTGCACTTTTGGGATCGTTTTACCGTCCGCTTCATCAATGGCCGGAGCTACTTTCCAATCCTTTGTTTCCTGGCCTAATTGATCCAACAGGGTTAAATACTTCTCAAAGTAAGCTTTAGCCTCGCTTTCCGTAATGACCGCTTCTCCCAACAGGTCAATAATAAAGCCCATATTATCTTTGCGGAGTTTTTCACTGCCCGGATCACCTGATCCACCGTTTCCCCCGCAATATATTTAAACGCTAAGGTTTCCACCCCTTTGATCATGGTGGTGGCGGCTAATTGGGCGGGGGCGGAATTAGCATCGGCAAAATTTAATAAACCCTTTAACGTAGAAGGCAGTTCGACGGAATCATCCCCCACATATTCCTGGAGGTGGCGGGCAATCTCCGGCTTAGAGCGCAACGCCGGTAAGGTATCAATAAATCGAAATAACTGTACCCTTAAATTCGGGTTGCTCATCGTCCAAGCTAGGAGTTTATCGTCCCAACGCATTTGGTTTTGAAGGGCCGCCATAAAAGATCCTTTATTGCGGGTGGCTTCAATTAATTCCTTCGCGATAACTTGGGTTTTGGCTTCGTAATTATCAGAAAGATCGCGATCGAGTTGGGCAACCATGGCTATATTCGATGTTCTAAAATGTCCAACCTTTAATTGTAGCTAAATTACCGGAAGCGAATCTCATCAAAAGTATCCGAACCCTAACAATTAAAAGTTCTTTCCCAATCCCTTGCTCCCATGGCATCAATGGCTTTTATTCCCCACTTGCTGTAATTACGGGATGGTTGGAACGTTTTTTGCTATTTTTACCCATTGCTTCGATTGGTAACGAAGTTAATCATGAACAAGCGATCGCCCTACATTTATAAGAGCTGATTGATAAAAAAACCCTGCCCCCAATGCTGTGGGAGAAATTCCCGAAAAATCATTAAAAGTCCGCCCAATTTGGGGTCTTGAGGCGGCAAAATGCCAATTCAATTGACTTTATAAACTGCCCCTAAGAGCGTGTTTGAAAAGTATCAAATGTTGTGGAGTCGCCCCCTAAATCCCTCAATTTGGCGAACTTTATTGCTTAAAATTTAGGTGATTTCCCCCAGACTGGGGGCAAGGGGGCTTTTCAAACACATTCTAAGAGCGATCGCTTCTAGGGAGTGTCATCAATTAGCGTTAAAACGTTGATCCTGAGCCAGGTTCAGAAAGTATAGCTTTAAACTGAAATCCTTAGCTAAGAAAAGTTTCAGGTTTAAATGATGACAGGCCCTAGTGTGTCGGCAAGTTTTTTACTGTATGGCACAACCATTACGAACACAAATGTAACAACCCAGGAAAAGTTTAAACAACAATACCCCGGATCAAACCCAATTTTAGTCCCGACAACCATTGAAAGCTTATCCTAACGGGATCGACTATAAAGCTTAATACGCAAGGATGTTAGCGATCTATTTCCGTATATTTACGGAGCCTTAATCTCACCAAAAAGACCTTGTGGTGATTACCATCACATAAATGTACTTGTCAAGTCACTGGCATAAAAGTTTACATTGCGTTACATTAATAGCTGTAAACACATCACCCCCATGTAACGAAAATGCAAAAAGGATATAGCTTAACCGAAGGCGATCGCTTAAATAACTTTGCCGTTGAACCCACCGTCTATGTCGATGCCGTAGAAACCGCTGGTTGGACGAAATACGCTGAACTCCTCAATGGTCGTTTAGCCATGATAGGTTTTGTCGCTCTGATTGGAACCGAACTATTAACCGGTAGTAGCTTGGTGGAGTGGTTCACTTCCCTCTAACTTCCAAGCCATCAAAACTAACCAAAACCTTAGCCTTTTGGTTTAGTTTCCCTCCTTTTTTTACAAGTAACTTTGATTGAGGTAACTGCGTCATGTTTTCCCCCTTAATTCTTTTTCTTAGCTCCAGCATCGGTAAAAAAACGTTTTAATCAAATCCGCGGCAAAGCGATCGCCCTCCACTGCAAAACCATTACCAATTTTTGTGAATTGGTAGGCATCGATATCAAAAAGCGTCAAAAGTTGATCCGTCTTGCTAAAAATAACGGTAAAACCTTGGGCTTTATCTAAGCGATCGCTGGGCCAAAACTTTTCCTTCTGAATCCCAATCAATTCAATCAACAAGGTTAATCCTGTCGAGATTCGGCCCCTTCCATCAATCTTTGTATCGTATAGTCAGGCGTAAGTAATGAATAACAATCTCAAAGTCGGGAATCTTTTTGGCATTCCCTTTCTCATCAATCCATCCTGGTTTCTAGTATTTGGTTTAGTGACCTTAAGCTACGGCGGTAGTTTATCTAGTTTTCCCGAACTGAATGGGGTTATGCCTTGGCTGTTGGGATTGGTTACTGCCTTACTATTATTTAGCTCTGTCCTTGCCCATGAATTAGGCCACAGTGTGGTGGCTATTAGTCAAGGGATCAAAGTCAATTCCATCACTCTATTCATTTTTGGTGGTTTAGCGTCCCTAGAGAAGGAATCAGAAAAGCCTTGGCAACAATTTTTAATTGCGATCGCTGGCCCAGCGGTGAGTTTAGTCCTTTGGGCAGTCCTCATGGTAACCGGTTTCACCGTGGCAATGCCCGGGCCCATTAGTGGAATTTTATTTTCCATCGCGACCGTCAATTTATTTCTAGGTTTATTTAACCTGATTCCTGGTTTACCCCTCGATGGCGGTAACATTGTTAAAGCCTTAGTGTGGCAAATTACCGGTAACCGTAACCAAGGTACGATCTTTGCTAGTCGTGCTGGTCAAGTTGTGGGGGGAGCAGCGATCGCGGTCGGTTTACTCGGCATCCTAAATATTTTACCCCTGGGCAACTTTTGGACATTATTAGTGGGTTGGTTTATTCTGCAAAATGCTGGAGCGTCTGCCCAGTCAGCCCAAGTCCAAGAAACCCTAACCCAATACACAGCCCAGGATGCGGTGATTAAAGATAGCCCGATCGTAGCTGGGGATTTAAACCTAAGGGAATTTGCTAATAACTACATCATTGGTCAAAAACCTTGGCAAAAATACTTAGTGGTTGATGCCAATCAAACTTTACTCGGCGCGATCGAGGTCAAGGATTTAAAAGCAATTCCTACCACTACTTGGCCAGAGATCACGGTTCAAGCATTAACTAAACCCGTTCCTGAAACTAGTTTAATTACCGCCAACCAAACCCTTTTACAGGTTGCTGAAAGATTAGAAACCATGAACCTCAAAGAACTGGCGGTTATTTCTGAAGACAATATCTTACTAGGCTTATTGGAAAAACCGGCAATTATTTCCCTCCTCAAGGAAAAATATAAATTAGCTAATCAAGCCTAACCATCAAGCCCAAGGTTGGTTAATCATGTCTTCCCTTGGTCCAGTCCTTGGAAGAAAAACTGAAGAAACATGATCCGCCTATAGTTGAAAGAACAATTGTAAGAAAAATAATATCGATCCAAGCCCCGGTACTCCTGTTATCGCAACAGTATCGGGGCTTGTTTTTATTTAATAGCAAATCAATTAGGGTTCGGCGTAGAGTGCGGCATAATTTGGAATTCCTTACCCTGATCGAACTTATGGCCCAGGCTCGGAACCAAACCCACCACCACCGGGGGTCTCAATCGCGATCGTGTCCCCTGCCTCCATCGCGATCGTGGCTTGACTGGGGAGCATTAAGGTTTCCCCATTCGCTTTAAGTACATAGTTTTTTCCCGGTTGGCCATTGCCCCCACCGTTAAGACCTTGGGGGGCAATGGTACGGCGATCGCTCAGGATACCGGCGTTCATCGGCTCTAAAAATTTCAGTTTACGGATTACCCCATTGCCGCCCCCATATTGACCCTGGCCCCCGCTCCCATGACGGATGGAAAATTCCTCTAACTGCACCGGAAAACGATACTCCAGAACTTCCGGATCCGTAAGGCG
>JAAUPO010000224.1 GCA_012033095.1 Synechococcaceae cyanobacterium RL_1_2
CTTTGTTGAGTATGGGAAAATAATCTTGATCTCAATTGTTGCTGATATTAATGATTTCAGCAATTTTCTTTGATTTCCTTATCCTACTGGGCGAATTTGGGATAATTTCTTGACACTTGTTTAGAAAAATCAAATATCTAAGACTTTAAGCCCAGGGAGCTTAGGTTTGAGGGGGCGAACCTATAATCGGGATGACAGGATTCGAACCTGCGGCCTCTTCGTCCCGAACGAAGCGCGCTACCAAGCTGCGCCACATCCCGATGATAAACGGTTTACAATCATACCATAGGGGGCTAACGGAAATAAATGAAGTATTGAGATAAAATACTTATTGTCATTTAAAGGTTTCTTATGGCGGATGATCAATGTCACGTACTACTGATTGAAGATGATAAAGTTCATCAAAGGCTAATCCATAACTTACTAGCCCTACGGGATGATGAGCAAACCTATATCATCAAAATTTGTGATTGCTTAGCAGATGGCATTGCTTATTTAGATGATCATCATAATATTGATGTTATTCTTTTAGACCTAAATTTACCCGATAGCCATGGCTTGGAGACATTGCTTAGTTTACAATCTCATTTAACTGAAGATAAGGCTTTACCTATTATTATTCAAACGGGCAATGATGATGAAAACCTCGTGGTGAAGGCATTTCAGCTTGGGGTGGAAGGCTATTTAAAAAAAAGTACCCTCGATCGCAAATTACTCATTTACTCCATTAAATTAGCGATCGCCCATGAAGAATACGTTGCTCAGCTTCAAAGTCGTACCCAACAAGTTCAACAGGATTTAGAATTTGCTGGTTTAGAGGAAATGGCGAGCGATCGCAATACTAGCATTACCGCTAGAATGTTTGGAGCGCAACCACTCCAGGCTAGTGCCCCGGATTTATTTAACGAATTTGTACGTAGTTATTGCGAAGTTTTAGATCATTCCCTAGAACAAAAAGTATTTAAAGTGGACTATGACGTGAGTGATGAATTGAGAACGATCGCTGAAAAATTAGGTTTTATGAAAGGGAGTCCTAGGGATGTGATTAGCATTCATACCCAATCGTTAAAAATCAAGACTAAAGAATATAAAAATAATGCTGTTAAAGTCCAGGCTTATGTTAATGAAGGCCGATTAATGGTACTAGAATTAATGGGTTACCTTACTTCTTTTTACCGCAAATATTATATTGGTCTTAGTAATATTAATATTACTGCCCCTTCCTCCCAATTTTAATTTCCTTTAGCTATGACGCTCCCTACTTCTAAGTATTTATTAAGACTATATATAACAGGAAATTCTCCTAATTCCCAGAGGGCAATCACTAACCTTTTGCGCATTTGTAAGGAAGAGCTGAATGATTTATATAAAGTGGAAATTATTGATGTTTTAGAACAACCCCAAGCAGCGGAAGATGAAAAAATTGTAGTTACCCCCACCTTAATTAAACGCTTACCGCCACCGTTACAAAGAATTATTGGGGACTTATCGAACAAGGAAAAAGTTTTATTAGGACTGGATATGGTGGCGGATGAATTGAGCGATCGCAATAGATAAATTCCCCATAGCACCAACTTTAATTCAGGATCAAAATCAAAACACTATTGCAATCAATTTAACCTTTACCTGAATGAGGTTGAAGTCCATATAGCAATCCTCAATAGCTTGTGGCAATTAAGTACATTGAAAGCCAAGTCTAGTAAGGATCTTCATGTTATGACCTAGTTAGGACTGCCATATCACAGATTAATAAGTCTTGATCTTGATCCGTAAGACAAGAGAATTATTTCTTAGAGCTGATTTATAAATTCCCCTGCTCCTAATGCTGGGGGAGAAAAATTCCTCAAAAATCATTAAAAGTCCCACAAAGTTGGGGAAGTTAGGGGACAAAATGAAAATTCAATTGACTTTATAAACAGCCTCTTAGGATCGTGAATTAAATAACTTGGAAATTTGTACGGTATCCTTCAAGGCAGCGTAAACCATCGATATTTAAGTTTTAGATGTTATTAAATTCTTATTCCTTAGAATGTGTTTGAAAAGCTCCCCTTGCCCTCTATTCTGGGGGGAAATTTTCTGAAAAATCATTATAAAGTCCCCGAAATTGGGGGATTTAGGGGGCGACTCCACAACATTTGATACTTTTCAAACATGTTCTTAAACAGAACTAATTAAACAGAACTAAATTATGTTTACTATGTTAATTTCATTATGCTTAGTTTAGGTGCATAGAAATCAACTTTAAAGAAGTTACTGAAAATCCTTAATCGCCAATCCAAAATAATCATGGCGGAGAATCAAGGAATTACTTTTTCCCTATTGATGGGGAAGATTGTTTGATTTAATCGTTTAATCAATACTTGTATAAATTGTTTAATGGGGAAAAATATCCATGGGTTCGTTTAACTTATTCAAACATGCCACTGATTATCAAACGTTTAAAGCTGGAACGTTGATTTTGCAAGAGCAGGAACGTTACGGTGAGGAGATGTACATTGTGAAGCAGGGGGAGGTAGATATTTTTTTAGGGCAACATTTGATCGAAACCATTGGTGAGGAAGAACCCCTAGGGGAAATGGCCATGATCGAACCCCAAGGCATCAGAAGTGCCACCGCGATCGCAAAAACGGATTGTCAATTAGTGCCCATTAATCAAAAACGATTCATGTTTTTAGTGCAGGAAAACCCCTATTTTGCCCTGGAATTGATGAAAGTGTTGGTGAGAAGATTGAGAAAAGTTGATGAAATTATTAAACAGACCATGAACTAGACCATGAACTTAATGACCAGCTATTGCCGGTGACTATATAATCATGAATAATAAAATAGCTTAAAAAAAAATTAACAAATCTGTAAATTACCATGGTCTTACCCAGTAATCTAACAACCCTTGATGGCAATCCCCTTTCCCCCGATCTAATTGAGGGCAAAGTCGTTCTATTTGTGAATGTAGCCAGTAAATGTGGTTTAACTCCCCAGTATGGTGGGCTAGTGGAACTAAATCAAAAATATCCTGAGCTTGTGGTGATTGGGGTTCCCTGTAATCAATTTATGGGCCAGGAGCCTGGTTCCCCCGAAGAGATTAAGGAATTTACCGCTAGTAAATATAATGTGGATTTTCCTTTACTAGAAAAACAGGATGTCAATGGCTCTAACCGTAGTCCTCTTTATCAATTTTTAGTAGGGGAAGGAGAGGACATTGAATGGAATTTTGGCAAATTTGTGGTTGGCAAAACGGCGAGGTGGTTGGCCGCTTTGATCCTAAAACTCCCCCTAATGATCCTAGTTTAGCTGAAGCGATCGAAGCTGCTTTAGCGGCCTAATCATCTATATCCACCAATATTAATGGTTGATTAAGTTTAAGATTTTTGAAGGCTTGTTCCTGTGTAAAGATTGCATGGGAACATTTTTATGGCAAGTTTGAGGGTAAGGGCGATCGCGAAGATAGCCATGGCTATAATTATTGTCTAATCCCAAATCCGCAATATTGAATAAGGCAAAAAGTCAATCTTGTAGGGTGGGTAGTGATTCGCCTTAAGCACTATTTCTATCAAGCCATAAACCCAGAATCCTTAATGGTATTTATGAAAATCATCACTGGACATATTTTTTCGTTGCTGGATTAAAATGCTACGGGAGAGCTTATTCAGGGCATAGGTGACGGACTGCAATAAATTACCCCACTTGAGTTTATGTTCCACCAATAATTGACGATGGCGCAACAACTCCTCTACCTGTTTGAGAGCTTTATGGGCTTGGTCTAACTCTGTTTCTTCTGAGACGGTCACGATCGGATCACTGACCCGTAAGGGATCTCGCTCCACCGCCGCAATCCCCCGACGCACTGCAACCTCAATATCCTGTTGGTAGGTATTCTTACCCCGCTCTAGTTGTTTGTTTTTCCCAGCTTCACTAGAAGCGTATAGTACTGGCAGGCGATTTAATGCATAGGTAGAAATTTGAGCTGCATCTAGATAGGAACGCATCGCCACGGGAACCTTCTGGAGTTGCCTTGCAACTTCTTTATCCACTAAGGTTTCCATCACATTTTTATATTGGACAGTTTTGGCGTTAGTCATAAAAGGTTAAGCTACCAGCGGGAAGAGAAATAGTTAGGGTGATCCTACTTGGCCGATGACGGTGGGATTACTATCATGATTGATTAACCATATTTGTAATGTCAAGCCCTAAGCCGGAAGCCATAGAACTCGGTCAACTTGGCTCATCTAGAATTTAGAAGTGGAAATCAATCGGCACTGAAGAGTTTTTGAATTTTGATGCACTAATCCATAGCATCCTCAAATCTTAGTTGAGGGCGATAGAATGGTTGCCTGGTTAGCCTGATGTTGACCGGATAAATTACCCAATAAGTTAATGTTATGGGCAATTAATTTATGTATTTATGTTAATAGTATTTTTTGTAAATTAATACAAAATTAATACAAAGAATCTATGAACATTAATTAGCCATTACCGTGATGATTATCAACCAGTACATCGCCATGGAAGACAATTTGGAAAAAACAGTATGGCTTTACACTATGTAACTCTGGTAATAGCCAACAATCAAGCTTCATTGATCAAGCTTAATTTTTGATGATTGAGCAATTTTTGCTTAGAACGTGTTCTTAGGGTAATTTCGAAAAAAATAACCTTCGCAATCACCACCAGATCATGGATGATGGAAACTAAGGTGTAACTTCCTTTAGATTTAATTAGACTTAAAGTAGATGAGTTTCATCCTTGATTAGATCAAACACAAATCTTTTTCTTAACTCAGCTACATCAGCATTTTTTTGCAAAACTTTATTGTTATTACTTTCAATTCCTATGAGCATTGAACCAGAAGCCGATTGGCAAAAGAAATTAGAAAATATCGAACAACAAATTAATCAAACTTGGAGCGAACAATCTCCCCAGGTGGCAGGGGAAGTAAAAGGTTGGTTTGCGCAATTACCCACCGCTGGCAAAGCCGCGATCGTGGTAGGGGGAACCTTTTGTGGCCATTTCTATTCTTAGCTCGGTCTTTAAGTTAATTACGGCTGTGATTAGTTTGGGAATTTTGGCTCTACTGGGCTATGGCGTTTATACCTTAGTAATTGCAAAAAAGGATTAGTTAGCTAGTGATCTAGGTCTAGCAGCCCATAACCCATCCTCTAAACCCTGTATGGCTTCCCCCTGGTTAACATTGATTACGGGGGATATTTTTTGCATTTATTTTTTGCATGGACAGGA
>JAAUPO010000225.1 GCA_012033095.1 Synechococcaceae cyanobacterium RL_1_2
GATAAATTGAACTACTTGAACTAGGGTCTATCATCATTTAAACCCGAAACTTTTCTTAGCTAAGGATTTCAGTTTAAAACTATGCTTTCTGAACCTGGCTCAGGATCAACGTTTTAATGCTAATTTATGATCCCTAATTGAACTAAATTCAATGTTTAATGTTTAATTTTTGATTTTTGATTTTTAACTTAAAAAGTCCTTTAAAACTCCTATGGTTAGTTTTCATGGTTCTTGTTATTTGTTTTTTTGCCCATGGGGGTTTTGGATGGGGGGTAACAAAGGGGATTTATGGGTTAAAATAGTTAAGCTCTAAATCCGTGGAGGGGTGGCAGAGCGGTTGAATGCGGCGGTCTCGAAAACCGTTATGGCTGCAAAGTCATCGAGGGTTCGAATCCCTCCTCCTCCGTTTCTTGTTCTGGAAACTAAGTTATTTCTCTTCTGGTATTGTCAAAAAAAACCATATCGGTTCGACTTGCTAGGAGCTTGAATGATACTAAAACCGTTCTGTTTAGTATGGGAAAATAATCTTTATCTCAATTGCTGCTGATATTAATGGCTTCAATAATTTCCTTGTCCTACTGGGCGGATTTGGGATGATAAAGCGATCGCAAACTGTTTGAACCTAGGATCTGCCATCATTTCAATCTAAAATTCAGGTTTGACAATGTATTTGCTGAACCTAGCTCAGCCTCAAACGTTTCCAAACCATTGATGACACGCCCTAAAAATTGAGAAAAATTGAGTAGTTCAATGTACTACTAGTATGTAGTATGGATTGTTTGAAGGTTGAACTATGAGCATGGACAAAAAACAGCTCTAAAACTACAGTTAGGGCCATGGGATCCCTTGATTAATATGGTGTTGATGGCTATTGCAAGTTTAGAACACCTGAATCCCCTGACATTCCTCTAGCTAATAACAAAAGCCAAAGGAAGAAAAAAAAGATCCCCTTTGTTTAAGGCAGGTTGAAGGGGATCTGGGTAATTTAGCCTTATGAATCAATCAATTCTATAAAGCTAGAGGTGGAGGATTTAGACTAAATCGATGGAGAAGACCGCATCATTGAAGTCGTTGTCGCCGCCTCCAGGAAGATCTTCAAAGCCAAAAATACCAGCACCATTGGAGCGGATATGGGCTACGCCGTCGGGGTTGGCGGCAATGTAGCTAAAGTAAGCTACCCGACTATTGTCAGTGACCGCATTATTAAACACACCGTCCAGTTCTGCATCTTCCGCTTCAACAAAGTTTTCCACCGTGCTATTACCGCCATTGGCAATGACAAAGGGAGCGTATAGTTGACCATTTAACAATAGAACGTTACCGCTTTCTTTCCTTACGGCTGTAGTAAAAATGCCTCCAGCCCTGAGATTAAAGTTGGTGACACGGGCGGTGGTGAGGGCAGCCCTGGCATAATTGGTGAGGTCATCGGGGGTTACATCCGCAATCCCATCATTATTGGTATCAATGCCACCATTTACATCTACCACCCGATACAAGCCGACGAGGTTATCAAACACTGCACTAGTGGCATTAGCGATCGCGGCACTAGCTAAAGCCAAATTACCATCTTGGATCACCTCAAACACAAGTCCAGAGCTAATAATCTCATTTTCTCCAGTGATATTAGGAATGATGCTATTGCTAACACCTGGAACGTTAGAGCTTTGGGATTCGATGGTGAATTCAATGACTGAACTAGTATCAACTCCTCCGTTAGCAGTACCACCGTTATCCTGCAGGGACAAACGAATAGTAGCAGTACCTAATTTATCGGTTAAGGAATAGTTGAGGCTACCGTCGGAACCGAGGGTGGGAATGCCATCGAGAATACCATTGGCATCACTGCCCACCGCTACATCAAAGGCAGTTGTTTGGCTGGTTTCATTGGGGCCGGCACTAATATTAATGGCAAAGTTGGGTAAAACTTTGTTTTTGGTTCCAGCGGTATCAGCCACTGCGTTACTAGCTAAAGCAAAAGTAGGAGCATCATTAATGCCCTCTAGATCGATGGTGACAATTTTGGGTGCGGATTCTCCATTTTGGTCATCAATGACTAAAATTTGGAAGGAATCGATCGCGGTACCATTGACATTCGCGTTCGGAGTGTACACAAATTGGGATAAATTACTTTGGGCAATTACATCTCCAGTGGTGACCGTACTATTATTAAAGGTTAAAGCACCAGATCCTGGTAAAGTAACCACTTTCACCGAAGCCAATTGGTCTGAATCCTGGTCTTGGAAGTTCCCTTTATTGGAGTCGGTAAAGTCTCCAATGCCAAAAGTAATGGGTTGATCTTCTAGACCGCTGACGGTGAAATCTTGAATAGTGGGAACGTCATTGGCATTGTTAACGGTGACCGTTATATCTTGGGTCACAAAATTACTACCGTCTCCCACTGTGACCTTGACTAGATAATCATTACTACTACCACTAGAACTAGGGGTTTCAAAGTCAGGGGCCGTATTGAATGCCAGATTACCCGCACTATCGATCGTGAAGAGGCTGTCGTCCGCCCCCGTACCATCAATGGCATAGGTAAGGGTTGCCCCTTCTGGATCGATCGCGATAACTTGACCAACAGCAGTAGAGTTTTCATCAATGGCAAAGGTATTACTACTGCTGAATAGAGGAGCTTCATCCACATTGGTGACGGTGACGGCAATGGCCTGGGTGGCTGGGTTAATGCCATCGGTAACTTGCACTTGCACCTCATAGACATTACTTCCAGCACTAGAACCAGGAATGTCAAAATCAGGGGCGTTAGCGAAGGAGAGGTTCCCGCTACCATCGATGGTAAATAATCCACTATCCGCCCCACCACTAATGCTATAGCTCAGGGGAGTGCTTTCTGGATCGATCGCGGTAACTTGACCAACAGCGGTACTATTTTCTGCGATCGAGAAGGTAGCGGCACTAGTAATAATAGGAGCTTCATTAACATCATTCACCGTAACGGTAATGTCCTGGGTGACCGGGTTAATACCATCGGTAACTTGCACTTGCACACCATAGACATTACTTCCAGCACTAGAACCAGGAACTTCAAAATCAGGAGCGTTAGTGAAGGAGAGATTCCCGCTACCATCAATGGTAAATAATCCACTATCCGCCCCACCACTAATGCTATAGCTCAGGGGAGTGCTTTCTGGATCGGTGGCGAGGACTTGGCCCACAGCGGTAGCATTTTCCGCGATCGAAAAGGTATTACCACTATTAATTACCGGAGGCTCATTTACATCGGTTACAGTGACGGTAATATCCTGGGTTACAGTGTTATTTCCATTGTCAGTGATGGAGACTTGTACAACGTAATTATTACTACTAGCGGCAGAGCTTGGAGTTTCAAAGTCACGGGCAGAGCTAAAGACGAGATTACCTGCTCCATCAATGGTAAAGAGACCATCATCGGCTCCACTACCCGTAATCCCAAACGTAAGGGTTCCGGATTCTGGATCAACGGCGGTAATTTGACCGACGGTAGTGGTATTCTCTGCGATCGAAAAAGCATTGTTACTAGTAATAATGGGAGGTTCATTACCCGCAAGATCGTTAACGGTAACACTAATACTTTGTAAGGTGGTTTGTCCGCCATCACTAGCTTGAACTTGTACCAAGTACACATTATTAGTGTCAGCGTCAGTCGCAGTTTCAAAGTCAGGAGCAGCAAGGAAAGCTAGGGCTCCCGTATTTGGATCAATGGTGAATTTACCTCCATCGTCTCCACCGATAATGGTGTAGGTAATAGGGGCCCCTTCTGGATCGATCGCGGTAACTTGACCAACCGCAGTGGAGTTTTCATCAATGGCAAAGGTAGCACTACTGCTAAAGAGAGGAGCTTCATCCACATTGGTAACGGTGACGGCAATGGCCTGGGTGACCAGGTTAATACCATCGGTAACTTGCACTTGCACCTCATAGACATTACTTCCAGCACTAGAACCAGGAATGTCAAAATCAGGAGCGTTAGTGAAGGAGAGGTTCCCGCTACCATCGATGGTAAATAATGCACTATCCGCACCGCCACTAATGGTATAGCTCAGGGCAGCGCTTTCTGGATCGATCGCGGTAACTTGACCAACCGCAGTGCTATTTTCTGCGATCGAGAAGGTAGCGGCACTAGTAATATTAGGAGCTTCATTGACATCATTCACCGTGACGGTAATGTCTTGGGTGGTGGTGTTAACGCCATCACTCGCTTCTACCTGCACAATATAGGTATTACTACCAGCATTAGAACCAGGAACGTCAAAATCGGGGGCAGTAATAAAGGCCAAGTTGCCACTACTATCAAGGGTAAATAGGGCTGCATCATTGCCACCACTGATCCGGTAGGTTAAAAGATCGTTTTCGGGGGCATCATTAGCCAAGACTTGGAGAACAGCCGTCGTATTTTCATCGATCGCGACAGCATTACTACTAGTAAAAGTGGGGGCAATATCATTAACGTTATTAACCGTTATGGTGACATTGGTGGGAGTGCCCGTATTAACCCCATCGCTGGTTTGAATTTGTACGGTATAAACGTCTGTGCCAGCTTGGGAGTTTTGATTATCAAAGTCGGGGGGGGTTTGGAAAGAGAGGTTCCCGGCACCATCTATACTAAATAGGGCATCGTCGGGGCCATTGCTGGTAATGCTATAGGTCGTAGTCCCACCATCAGGATCAGTGGAAGTTAATTGACCAACCGCCGCAATATTTTCATCGATCGTGAAACTTAAACTGGTTAAAGTGGGGGCAGTATCATTGACATCGGTAACCGCGATCGTAAAAGTCTTTTCAAAGAAAGCGTTGGTATTATCGGTAGTTCTAACCCGCACACTGTAGCTCGATTTGGTTTCAAAGTCCGCAGAGGCAAGGATGACTAATTGATCCCCATTAATGGCAAAAGCAGCATTATCCATAGCTCCGGCACCAGCCACTAAGCTATAGGTGAAAACAGTACTATCGGGGTCGGTGGAGGTTAATTGACCGATCGCGAGGTTGGCCCCACCATTTTCAATTACTGTGGTGGCACTGAGGGCAATGTCCGTAGGGGGTTGGGCGATCGTGATATTGACCGTACCTTGGGCTGTACTGTTAGCGTTAGGCCCAATTTGAGCCCCAAAGGGTGACACATCGTAGGTAAAAGAATCCGAAGCTGTTCCAGGCGTAACATTCGTTGGATTGTAGATAAAAG
>JAAUPO010000226.1 GCA_012033095.1 Synechococcaceae cyanobacterium RL_1_2
TAAAACTATACTTTCTGAACCTGGCCTAACTACTAGGACAAAAGTTGCACCAAAAAACTGTAAATAGGTCTGAGATCTTTACGCGGTAAAGATTACAACCTATTTCGCCAAAGTGCTGATGTGGCAAGGGTTTCAGGTTTTTGTCCGGTAGTTAGGGTTATGACCTAGTTAGGACTGCTATATCTTGCCAAAATCTTGATGGAGGTCGCTGTCGATTAATCCTGGGATTATTGAACGGTAAATCCCTCCACTGCCAATCCAGGGCAATCATGGTCAAAACCCAACCTATTTAATGGTTTTTACAAATTTTGAATTAGCACCCAAGGATAAGATCTAACCTATAGAGCTAAGAAATTAGCGTTACAGTGTGTTTTCTCCAGGAAGTTTTTATGCCGGTCAAAACCTTAACCATCAACGGTCAGCAAGTTAGTGCTACTGCCGGGCAAACCGTATTAGAGGTTGCTAAAGAAGCGGGGGTTTCCATCCCCACCCTCTGCCATCTGGAGGGGGTTTCGGAAGTTGCCGCCTGCCGTCTGTGCTTAGTGGAGGTGCAGGGATGGGGTAAACTTCAGCCCGCCTGTGTCACCGAAATTCAAGAAGGGATGGTCATTAATACCGAGACTGAACAGATCAAGGAATACCGCAAAATGATTACGGAATTATTTTTGCGGAAGGCAATCATGTTTGTGCTGTTTGTGTTGCTAATGGTAATTGTGAACTTCAAGATTTAGCGATCGAGGTGGGAATGGATCATAGTCGTTTCCCCTACAAATTCCCCGATCGCCCCGTGGATATTTCCCATAGTCAGTTTGGCATTGACCATAACCGTTGTATTCTTTGTACCCGTTGTGTGCGGGCCTGTGCCGAACTAGAAGGGGCCCACGTGTGGGATGTGGCTAGTCGAGGCGGGAACTCCTATGTGGTTTCTGGTCTGAATCAACCCTGGGGAGAGGTGGATGCCTGTACTTCCTGTGGTAAATGTGTGCAAGCTTGTCCCACGGGAGCCATCTTTAAACAAGGCAGCACCGTGGCAGAAATGGCCCGCGATCGCTCCACCCTGGAATTCATCGCCGATGCTAGGGACAAACACCAGTGGACTAGGTAACCAACCATTGAACCTATTTCTCCACTCCCCCTAAGGCCGATGGGCCATTTCCCCGTAGCCATAACTATTACTATCTTTCAAATCAGCCCAATCAGCTCAAATCATTCCAAACCAGTTAAACCAATTACCATTAGCCCTTAAAGCTCCTATGCCTAAGATAAGATTAGCCACCGCCTGGCTGGCGGGTTGTTCCGGTTGCCATATGTCCTTCCTTGATTTGGATGAATGGTTAATTGAACTCGCTGAGCAGGTTGATGTGGTGTATAGCCCTGTCGGCTGTGATCTCAAGGATTATCCTGAAAATGTTGATGTCTGCTTAATTGAAGGAGCCGTTGCCAATGAAGAAAATTTAGAGTTAGCTGAAATTATTCGGGCTAATACTAAAATCGTAATTTCCTTTGGTGATTGTGCTGTGACCGCCAACGTTCCCGCCATGCGCAATATGATGGGCAAAGTGGATGCGGATCAAGTGTTACGCACCTCCTACCTAGAATTAGACGACCACAACCCCCAATTACCCTACGAACCCGGCATTGTGCCAGAGCTACTGGAACGGGTTTCTCCCCTCCATGAAATGATCGATGTAGATATTTTTATGCCCGGCTGTCCCCCCGATGCTAAACGGATTAAAGCCACCATTGAACCCTTACTACGGGGAGAAATGCCGGTGATGGCTGGGCGAGAAATGATCAAATTTGGCTAATCCCAGCCCTAAAAAGCCCCTGGGATCTGTTCCGTCCTTAGCCTAGATTTGGATCAATGGGAACAATGACGTGATTGTTAATGATCGTTGATCTAAAATCCCCATCCCTAAACCCCTCACTATTTAGGAAAGTAATTATGATGAAAGCCGCCGAGATCATGACCACCGAAGTGGTAACTATTAAAGGCTCTGCCACCGTCGCTGAAGCTGTGACCACCATGCGCGATCGCAATATTAGAACATTGATTGTGGCTCGTCGTCACGATCAAGATGCCTATGGCATTGTTACCCAAACTGATGTGGTAAGCAAAGTAGTTGCCTATGGAAAAGATCCTAAAACCGTGCGAGTCTATCAAATTATGACGAAACCCTGTGTTCCGATCAATCCGGATTTAGGGGTGGAATATGCCGCCCGGCTAATGACTAATTTAGGAATCCATGTCGCTCCAGTAATTAAGGACAAGTTATTAGGCATTATTTCCTTCACCGACATCATCAATAAAAAGTGATTTCCTCGAAAAACCCAAAGTAAATGTACTACGGGAAGAAATTCAAGCCGCGATCGCTAATGCCCGTAAATTGTCCCAAGAGAAAGGGGCAAGTTCCAGTGAAGCAGCCGTAGCCTGGGATATTGTAGAAGAACTCCAGGCTGAGGCCGCCCACCAGACCGCTAAACCGATCGCAAAAACAGCCTTTGAGGAATATTGCACAGAAAATCCTAACGCCCTAGAAGCCCGGATGTACGATAGCTAACGCCATTAACCAACCCCAATTATCTAATTAATTTAATTAATATTTGCCTTTAATAAATAAGAGGATGTTTGAAAAGCCCCCTTGCCCCCAATTATCGCGGAAATTACCCAGATTTTAACCAATGAAGTCCCCTAAATTGGGGGATTTAGGGAGCAAATCAACAACATTTGATACTTTTCAGACATCCTCTAAATTACAAATTTATTTATTAATAGCAAGGGGTTAGCTAGTTAGCTTTCATTAAACATGAATAATAATGCTGGTTTATTGCCGATGAAGGCATTTGATGGAGAGTTGATGGTTGTTGGCAATGATTAAATCAACTTTCCCGCTCTTTATTAATTTGTTTTAAGGCGTTGCTTTAATTTAGGGATGAATTGAAAAATTTATTTAAAAATTGATCGAAAAATTGATCCGTTTTAAAAATCTGACCCAATATACTTCCTTAAAAATTTTGCCTCAACTTTCATCTTCTATTTCAGCAACGCCCGTTTTAATCCTTTTAACCCTTGTCCCCTGTTTTAATCCCTGAGAAAGCCATGAGTAAAACCGTTGTTATTGATCCCGTTACCCGCATTGAAGGCCACGCCAAAATTTCTATTTTTTTAGATGATGTAGGAGAAGTCAAAGATGCCCGGTTCCATGTGGTGGAATATCGGGGATTTGAAAAATTTTGCGAAGGTCGGCCCATGTGGGAAATGGCCGGTATTACTGCCCGGATCTGTGGTATTTGTCCCGTTAGTCACCTCCTTGCCTCAGCTAAAACCGGGGATAAAATTTTAGCGGTACAGATTCCCCCCGCTGGGGAAAAATTACGTCGCATGATGAACCTAGCCCAAATCATCCAGTCCCATGCTTTGAGCTTTTTCCATTTGAGCAGTCCTGATTTTCTGTTGGGGTGGGATAGTGATCCGGCGAAACGAAATGTATTTGGCTTGATCGCAGCGGATCCAGATTTGGCGAGAGCCGGCATCCGCTTAAGACAGTTTGGCCAACAGGTCATTGAACTGCTAGGGGCAAAAAAAATTCATCCGGCTTGGTCGGTTCCTGGGGGGGTGCGATCGCCGTTGACCCCCGAAGGCTGTGATTGGATTAGGGAGAGGTTACCGGAATCCATGGCCACCATTCGTTTAGCCCTAGATTTATTCAAAGGTTTATTAGACAAACTCACGACGGAAGTAGAGCAGTTTGGGAAATTCCCATCCTTATTTTTAAGCTTGGTGGGGGATGATGGTCGATGGGATCATTACGGCGGCCAAATCCGTATTACCGATGCCCATGGCAACATTGTGGCCGATAAGCTATCGGAGGATAATTATCGTGATTACATGGGGGAATCGGTGGAAAAATGGTCTTACTTAAAATTTCCCTACTACAAACCCATGGGCTACCCCGATGGCATTTATCGGGTAGGGCCCCTGGCTCGCTTGAATAATGCCACCCATTTTGGCACTCCCGAAGCTGATAGGGAATTAAAGGAATACCGCGATCGCTGTGGGGGAGTAGCCACTTCTTCCTTTTATTACCACTATGCCCGGCTGATCGAAATCCTTGCGTGCCTCGAACGTATGGGCCAATGGATTGAAGATCCCGATGTGCTGTCTCCCCGCACCCGGGCCAAAGCTGGCATTAATAACCTAGAAGGCATGGGGGTAAGTGAAGCTCCAAGGGGCACTTTAATTCACCATTACAAAGTGGATGAAAATGGTTTAATCGAAAAGGTAAATTTAATTATTGCCACCGGTAACAATAACCTGGCCATGAATGCCACTGTGACCCAGATTGCTAAACACTATATCCATGGCAATGAAATCCCGGAAGAAATGCTTAATCGGGTTGAGGCGGGTATTCGTTGTTATGATCCTTGTTTGAGCTGTTCGACCCATGCGGCGGGCCAGATGCCATTACAGGTGCAATTGTTTGATGCAAACGATCAGTTATTAGACGAAGTAACTAGGGATTAATTGTCGTTTTTGTCGGTTTGGTCTGGACTGGGGAACTACATACAGGACTACACTTTTAACCAGGGTTGTTAAACACCCTGGTACCGACAAATTTCCTATTCCGTAGGGCATATCCCTAATGGGTAGTACTAAAGCCGGAAGGATATTTAGACCTGGGATAATGGATGATCAAGGGATGTAAACTTGATCATCCTTACCTGGATAAAAATCTGGATAGGACTACCCGCTAATTAACCCCTAGCAATGATTATGGCGATCGCGATACAACCTATTTAGAAAGTAGCCCAGCTTGCTCTACTGGGAAAAAGGGGTAGTCATAATCCATCGCGATCGCTGTAATACCTTAATCCATTGGCGATTAGGGCCAATCCTATGGGGAGCATCCTACTTTCGCAAAATGTTGATTTACCCTCACCCTAAATCCCTCACCTAAATCTGGGAGAGGGACTTTAAAATCCATCGGATTTTGCCCCCCTTCTCTTAATATTGGGAGGGAGGAAGGGGCTGTGGGTAGGGCAAACGCATACTAATTTCCACTCAACGAAAGAATAATCCTACATTCAGCAGGTCTAGTCATTAAACAATCAATTTATTTGTACTATAGTGATATTTTGAGGCCAATTCATCCTCAAAGCTTTGCTGTAAAA
>JAAUPO010000227.1 GCA_012033095.1 Synechococcaceae cyanobacterium RL_1_2
TGATGTAGTTGCTTGCTTAGAGGTAGAGGTAAATGTCCGAACCCTTCACACGAAAGACGTTGAATCTTCGTTTGTCGATGGTCTAAAAATCGTTAATTCTTTGAAAACAACTTAGGAATAAGAATTTAATAACATCTAAAACTTAAATATCGATGGTTTACGCTCCCTTGAAGGATACCTTACAAATTTCTAAGTTATTTAATTCACGATCCTTAGTCCCCCACCGCCGTATAACCCAGGGGAATGGTCAAAGTTTAGTAGGGCGATCGCTCCTCCAGGGAAAACGCATACTCCCCTTTTTTCGCAATAAGCAAAGTTAAACAAGCTTTTATTGAGAATAAAAATTTAAAAAAATCACTGAAACTATTATTCTTCGTTAAGTGAAAATTAGTATGCGTTTGCCCTAGTCAATATCTAACCTTTTAAATCCTGGTATAGCAATCCTAAATAGCTTGTGGAAATTGAGTACATTGAAATTCAAGTATAGTAAGGATTGTCATCTTATGACCTAGTTAGGACTGCTATCATTTGAAGATTGATTAGAATGATTTTTTTGCAAAAGTTTTTTCAACCCCAAACCTACGTAAATTTTATTATTTTTATTTTTATTGATTTTATAGTATTTATTAATCTTAACTTAATGGTTAATTGTACTCATATTTAAGTTTAAGCATGACTACCCTTTACAAAAAATATCCGTTGGCAATCCTAGCTAGCTTGATCGGTTTAGCAATTATTGCGGTCATTGATTTATTATTTTATCCCGAAAATTTTTTAGATAGTTTACCCCAATTTTCTCCATTTTATTTAATTCGTAGTGTCGCCATCGCCATCGCTTGTATTTTATTTTTGCTGGGATTTATTAATCATCAAAAACCACAAATTAACTTAGTGGAATACCCTAATGTTTTATTAAGTAAGTTCAGTTTAGCCGGTGTTTTATTTGTGGGGTTAAGTTTTCTCGCCGCCTTCCTGTTTAAACCTGGGGGCTTTAATATCCTATCGGACGAAGATAATGTCATTGAATGGGGATCTGCCATTTTCCATTTTGGGGCTGCGATCGTATTTATCATTATCTTGGCTAAATTAATTTTTCATAAAGCCCCAGTCAATTTCCCAAAATTTACTAAGCTATCCTTAGGCCTATTAGTTATAGGCTTTTTTGTAATGGGAATGGAGGAAGTATCTTGGTTTCAGCGGGTGGCAGATATCCCCACACCAGATGTCTTTGCGGGCAACATTCAAAACGAAATGAATTTACATAATTTCGCTTCTGATACCATAGAAATTATTTATTACTCTGCGGCCTTTGTCTTTTTTGTACTGTTGCCTTACCTTAATTTATTAGTACCGGCTATCCAGAATAATGATTATTTAAACCTATTTTTACCTCGGCCCTATATTGCGGTGATGGGCACTCTTTTTTGTGCTTATAACTTTGATATGTGGAATATGATGGCTATGCAAGTTTGCTTTTGGAGTAGTTTAATAATTTTATTTTTGTTAGCTAAATTTAGTATTAATAATGGCGAAAAGTATGTAATTTACTTCGCGATCGTGTTAGTTTGTTTATCCCAGTTACTATTTTTAATCAAAGGGGAAGAAACCTTTGCCAGGTTATGGGAAATAACAGAATATAAAGAATTTTTAATTCCGCTGGTCGCGCTTATTTATAGTTTAGACAAACTTAAATTATTTCAAGTTAGATCCTTATCTATGCTTAGGACTGATTAATCTGGCTATAGTCACAAGGATTAGGACAACTCAATGGTTGACCTCCACGGGATCAGGCTTTGTTACTTATAGTCTTTTTGAATAATTACGGGAAATAAATAGAGCTAAAAGTATGCCGTAGCAACAAGTAACCATCCCATACTAAATTAAATTGACTATATGTTAGGACTTACGCAAAAATTTCAATTCTGTCCTTGGAACCAGGGTGTTTGGGGACAATCGTTCAAGCAAGTCCCCTAAATTTGAGGGATTTAGGGGGCTTGGGCGTAAGTCATAAAAATAAAGAGGGAGTTACGACGCTCCCCTCTAAATCAGGGAATGACTAAACCCTAGGGGGCTATTTGCTTACAACGGAAATCTTTTCATTTGTAAAATTGCAGTCTGGGCCAGGCGATTCAACTCAAGAAAAGGATTCACATATTCTTGATCATTGGATGGGGTGGGAATCCGAATTTGTGTAATTTGCATTAACACATCGATGGTGCGGCGGATGGTGCGGACCACATCCCCTTCATCGAGGTTGGTTTCCTCCATGATGTCCATCCATTCTTTGCCCAGGGCCCATTGTTCCACAATACCTACTAAGTCAGGTTCTAGGGCCACATTCATTTCCACATCATGGTTCCTTTGCAAGGTTTCTAAGTCCTTTTTGATGGTTTTTAATTCCCCCACCACTGCCATCACTTGCTGGGATGGGGCGAAGGATGTGCCGATGTGGGGACGGGTGGGGTAACTGTTTACCGCTGCCACGATCGCGGCCAATTGTTCGGGGCGTAGGGAGCGATCGGCCAGGAACATCATCACCAAGGCTAACCATAATTCATTTTCTGAGCGCATGACCGCCGCCACTTGCCCCAAAATGGTAGGGGTCTGATCCACCATAGCTTGGGCCTGCTGTAACACCACCAATAAATTTAGAAAATCCTGCCAATAATAGGAGCCGGTGGAAGTCAATTCATCATACTTTTTACGACTCTTTTCAGCTTCTTCCGTAAACTTCGATCAGCCGCTCCATGTTGGGCCAGTAGATGGTTGATTTTGGGATGGTTCCCCAGGGGATGGTTAGCTAATTTCCCATCTAAACCCTGTACCCGCTTTTGTATTTTTGCCAATTCTGGATCAATGGGAGCCTCAAAACCATGGCGATCGATCTCCTCGCAGAGGGCTAAGGTTTGTTCCCCCTCCGCCTTACACCATTTACCTAACTTTTGAGCCGTTAACTCCGGTACGGTGATGGCCTGCACCATGTCCTCTGGTAACGATCCTTGGTTAATATCCACCACATCTTTAGTGAGGGCAATGTACCACCGCCGATCTTCCCCTAAACAAATATAGGCGAGGGCCTGGCCCGGATTAGCTAAGGTTTGGATTAGGACTGCCCTGACCGGGGATGGATTTTTTAATATTTTTACCGTACAAATGCAAAATGGAACCAAGGGGTAGAGCCGGAGTTAATAAGCCAGCAATTTCTTGTTTTTGGGCCTGTTGGGCTTGTACCTCCAACAAACTTAAAATCCGCCGCTCCTCCTTGAGGGTTTCCGTGAGCTTGGCATATTCTTTCAACTGATATTCATTCACCGCCGCCAATTCCAAATCGATGCGGGTAATAGCTGTAATTACCTCGGTAATGGCCTGTTGCTCTGGCCCCAATTCTGATTTAGCTAAATATTCTGCAAAACTCCGTTGTAATAGGGATTTAGTTTCGCTCAAGGAATGTTTTTGTAAAAGGTTTAACACCATCCCATAGGAAGGAGTAAATTTACTTTCTAAGGGTTCTGGCTGTTCCGTGGCTAACTGCATGGCTTCCTTAACCCCTTCAAAGCGGGTTTGATTGACCACCACATAGCCCACCGTATCTAACCCCCGCCGGCCCGCACGGCCCGCGATTTGTAAAAACTCCGAGGAGGTGAGTAGAGCGTGGCCCGTATCGTTGCGTTTGGACAGGCCGATAGCACCGTGCTGCGGCGGGCATATTAATCCCGGCGGCTAGGGTCGAGGTGGCAAACACCACTTTTACTAGCCCCGCTTCAAATAATTCCTCCACCATTTTTTTCCAAGGGGGTAAAATCCCTGCGTGGTGGGCGGCAATGCCTCGGGTCAAGGGTTCTAGTTGTCGACTGCGCACCGTTTGACTATTGGCTTCCATAAATTCAAGTAAGTCCCTTTTGATGGCGGGATTGGCTTGAAAAATGGTGTTAAGTTGCTCCCGGGCCTCTGGATCCCCCGTACAAAAATTGCTGAGGGCGATATAGACATCATCGTAATCTTTAAAAAACTCTAGAACCTGGGCCTGAAGATAGAAGTCCTCGGTGAGTAGATAACCCAGAATTTTAAATAAAATTTCTTCCTGCTCTGCGATCGTGAGTAGGTTAATTTCTGCTAGGTTCCCGATCGCTTCATCGCACCCTTTACGACTAAAAATGATGTAGATAGCCGGTAAAAAATCATGGTCTTGGAGTTGGGCCACTACCTGGGCCGGGGTCGGCACATCCTTATTGCGGCCGCGGGTGTTGGCGGTTAATTTGCGTTTGAGTTTGGGGTTAACCTTTTTGCCTCGCTCATCAAACAGGGGGACAAGTCGTTGGTTGTTGCTGAAATAGAAGGTGAGGGGTACGGGGCGATGGTTGGAGTTGATCAATACACAGTGATCCATTTCCTGCACATCATTCCCCGCAGCGGTTTGGCGTACTTGGTTAATCCAATTAGTAAAGTCCTGGGCATTGCCGATGGTGGCGGATAAGCCCACTAACTGAATGTGGGCCGGACAATAGATAATGCACTCTTCCCACACCGTCCCCCGCTGGGGATCATTGAGGTAATGGCATTCATCCAATACCACCGCCCCCACGTTACGGAGGGATGTACCCACCGCCCCCACCGGGGTTTCGTAGAGCATATTGCGAAAAATTTCGGTGGTCATCACCACTACTTCTGCTTGGGGGTTTTCCACTTCATCCCCGGTAATTAAACCGACGCGATCGGGGGAAAATAAACTTTGAAAATCTCGATATTTCTGATTGGATAGGGCTTTGAGGGGGGTGGTATAAAAGACCCGTTGTCCTTCGTGGAGGGATTTATGGATAGCGTATTCCCCAATCAAAGTTTTACCTGAACCGGTGGGGGCACAGATCACTACGGATTGATTAGCGTTGAGGGCATCGATCGCGTCTAGCTGAAATTGATCGAGCTCAAAGGGAAAAAGGGTGGTTAAAGCTAAGGACAAAACGGGGAGAAATTGGTTGTTGAAGGGTGTATTTGTAGTATATCAATTTCAGTCAGACCCAAGGAAATTAAGCAAACTTAGCAGATTTATCCGATCGCAAGATCCCTAGGGAATAGTCTAAATGAGAACAATTGTTTTATTGATGACTAATTTTAAGGGATGGATGGGCCGTTATGATGACCTCGACGGAACTAAGTCTTTTGCTCCAA
>JAAUPO010000228.1 GCA_012033095.1 Synechococcaceae cyanobacterium RL_1_2
TGTTCCTACTGTCCATACCCCCGTTCCAGAGTTGTACGCTCCACCACTATCATCACTGACGTAGGTTAGACCTGCTGGTAATTGGTCGGTTACATCTACATTCGTCGCATCACTTGGCCCCGTATTATTCACCGTTACGGTATAGACGACGTTATCTCCCACATTGGGACTGGCATTATCTACGGTCTTGGTAAGGGATAAATCTGCTGAAGCTCCTACTGTGATTAGGTAGTCCTCCACTTCCCCTTTTCCTAAGGGCCCGATCGATAAGTTACCGTTCGTATCAACTAAGGGTTGTTCCGTGATCCGGAAGCGAGCATAGATATTTTCTCCACCGAGTAAACCATCCGTCGGTAGGTTTAAACCTGTCCAGTTAAGATTGACATTGGTCGTACCGCTACCACCAGGAATAACCGGTGCAAGAACTCCCTCATCGGTATCAAAGGTACCGCTTCGATCAAAGTCAATCCAGCCGACTAAATAGGCATCAACAATATCCCTTGTGGTTACGCTTACTGTTGCTGTATAGCTGGTATCCGTAACGGTTAGGGCTGGTAAGGTAACCCATCTTCATCATCCACCGAACCAGTATTATTGGTATCATCTGCGTCTGCTGCTGCATTTTGTAAAGTACCATCATCGTTATCGGTTTCGGCACCAATTCTTAAATCCGGTAAAATTACGTGGTTGGCACCACCATTTGCATCTAGGGTTTCATAGTTACCTAAACCTGTGCCTGCCCCAGTATCGGGAGCATCACCGTATTCAGTGCCAGGACAAATGTCAGTAAAGAAGTCTAAAAATTCTGTTGCTAGTTGGGCATAATTAGTTATATCAACATAATCAGCTTGGGAAGCATTGGGGGCTGGACTACCGGTGGTAGCAGGATTGATGGTGCTGACATATTCAGTGATATTGCCGGGGTCGGTAATCGGATCAAAGTCGTCAAATAGGGCTTGGGGATCGGGTTGAGGTCTTGATCCGGCTGCAACAGGAGAGGCTTCGACATTAATGCCATAGATGTGGGCACCGATCGCTTTAAATTGGTTAGCTGCAGGAATCGCTTGGGCAATATTACTTACAATTTCACTTTCCACTGCTGGGGTATCGTTGATGATGATCGGTAAATTAGGAGCACCGTCAGTAAAGAAGAACACCACATCAGGATTGACCCCTGAGGCAAAGGAACTGTTAGCCGCCGTATTCCAACCCTCTTCCCATCTAGTTTGACCACCGGAACCATAGGCAGTCAACGCGGTATTAAATACTCCGTCCACATTAGTTTGACTAATGGGATAGTAAAAAGGTGCGCCCCCCATGCGATCTACCCCAGTGGTAGCAAAACTGGTGATGGCAGCGTTACCGGTGATGCCATTATCCACCATATATTGCAGGGTTGCCTGTACCCCATCCCTTTGATTCTGTTGTTCGGTGGCATTAATAGAGCCGGATTCATCCAAAATGAACAGAATATTAGCAGTGGTGGAACAGAAATTGGGATTAAGATCTGGGTTTGCAGTGGGGGCAACCACCGTAATTTGATGATCTTCTACTTCCCCACTACCGAGGGCACCGTTAAAGTTCGCTGTGGTCATGCTAGCGGCCCCTTGGTTGATCCGCAGACGAACGAAGGTATTGCCGGCCACAGGAGTAATTCCATTCCAGGTTAAAGTGGCACTGGTGTTGGCATTGGTAATATTAGCGGTGGCTCCTTCGCCAGCTTCAAAGGTGCCATTTCCATTGAAATCAATCCAACCGGCTACTACTGCAAAACTAGGGGGCCCCGCTGGTAGGGTATTAGTTAAAGGAACCGTAATGGAATAGGAGGTATTGGCGGTGGTTAAGGCAGGGAAGGAAAAATCAGCAGGATTTTCATCTAGGGTATTATTGGCATCATCACCGGTAGCATTGGCGTTAGGTAAACCGTCTGGTTCTGAATCTGGGGCGGAGGAACCGATGAATAGGTTAGGATTTGGGATATGGCTGGCTCCCACCCCTTCACCACCGTTAGCTAAATTGGTGCCGTAGGTATCTGGTGCGTCACCGAAGTCACGGGGATTACTAATGGTAATAGGGTAGTCTTCCACTTCACCGTCATTAAATACGCCCACCGCATCCGATGCTGAGTTAAAGGTGGGCTCTGTACTAACCCGGAAACGGGCGTAGGTGTTACCGGGGGTGAGGGTAAAGTTGGTGTCAATGTTATTCCAGGTTAATACTACGTCCTGGGCAATACCGCTAATGGGAATGCCCGTGAGAATGGCTTCTTCCCCTGGATCTAAAAAGTCACCGTCTTGGTTAAAGTCAATCCAACCAATTAAAGTGGCCGGATTTCCGCTTTCTGCATTGTTAAAGACCCTAACATCAACACTGTAGGAACTAGCTGTGGTGGTTAAGGCGGTGTTGAAGGTCACGCCATCTTCATCATCAATTCCGTCCCCAGGTGGAACGGCGGAATCAATATCATCCCCATCAGCATTAACACTAGGAATCCCGTCTGTATTACCGGCGGTTTGAACGTTCCCTAGGTATAGGTCAACGGTGGTATTAGCAAAAAGATCGAGGTTATGGGCTGCACCGACACCACCTATCGCAGTGTCTTTATTAGTACCGTAGGTATCTGGGGCATCACCAAAGTCATAGGAGGGGAAATCAGGATCGGCTCCGCTATTGTAGAGAATAGCAGGGGTTTCAGCGATCGTGAAATCTCCAAAAACATAGGTATCAAGATACCTTTTATTCCCAAATCCAGTTCCAGAATAACTTCCCCAGCCATGGCGGGCCGTTAAGGGATTTAAGGTACCTCCGGGTAAACTGGTGGTTCCATTTGGGTCTTGTAAACCAGTAATATCGTCCCAATAGTTTGGTACTGGTGCAGCATTCCTGGCATTATTTACTCGAATACCTCTACTACCGTCGTTCGCTCCACCGCTTGTTTCTGCGTCTCCAGCCGTGAAGTGATACTCTCCTATAATTGCTTTTAATTGGGCTTGATATATACCTTCCGGTAGGGCTGTCCCGTTATTACTAGTTCCGGCCCAAGGGATTACTAACTCTACCCCCGCGTCAGTGGTACCTTTAAGGAAAACGTCCCCTACGCCAAAGAGACCATCGGGGTTAAATCCGTTTCCTTCATTGCCATCATCATCAATATCAATAATAATTTCGTAGGTTCCGGCTTGACCTGGAGTAAATTTAAAAAATCCCTGATCCTGAACTCCTGCAGTATTGCCAGGGGAGATCGTATTGTCAACCCCATCTTCATCTTCAAATCTAAAGTTTTGAATGATTGGAACCGAAGATGGATCGGGGCCAATTACGTTAACTGAAGTATTAGTATTAGGGAAAGATAAATATTGCCGATACATGGGGTTAATACTGTTCCCACCGGGCGACACTGGATCAGGGGTGCTTAAATTTGTTTCCCCTCGAATCGATGCGCTTTGACCAAATACCCTATTGCCGTCAATACTAATTGATTCTAATCCCAGATCGTTGGCTGATAGTTCATATACGTTTCCAGCAAAGGAATCAAAGTCTAGTTCCCATATATAGTTGGTTCCCAAAAAGCCCCCAGGCACAACAATATATAGATTAGAGTCAATAGCTTGAGTCGCAGCAAAACTATCCGCATCAAATGTCCAAATATAGCTCCACAAACGGCCTGGGCTTGCTGTTGGATTAGGCAATGTGGTGGTGTTAGGAGTGAGGGAAATATCGAATTGTCTAAAATCACCACTATTACTGGTGTTAGTTAAATTCCTTAAACGAATTTCGTAGAGCCCTGGCCCTTGACCCCCAGCACCAGGATTAGTGTTATATTTTGCGATATTACCGTCGTCAGCAAGACCGTTATTATTAAGATCCAGCTGGGAAGAAGTAACGTTGGCAGGGTTGTTACAACTATTTGATGCGGTTCGGTTAAAACTACCTTGGGTAAAGGTCGCGCTGGTGAATACTGAAGTTCCAATGCCAGGATTAATATCGGGGTAATCAATCCTAAGTTGACCTAGGTTTGTAGTAGGAATTTCATTGGGAAGAATGCGATAATCATCGTAGGATGGCAAATCTCCGATGCTATTGTAGTTAGGGCCATGGTAAACAATTTGAACACTCCAATCATCAGTGAAATTTAAACCACAAGCGGCAACATTAATAATTCCATTGGTTTCTACATCTAGAAACAAAGGACGATTCGTTTGGGTTAAACCAACGTTAACGACATCACTATAGTTACTATCGTAATCAAATAGGGATTGATACGTGTTTGTTGCACCATTGGTTATTTGAAATGTTCCTTCTGCTTGGGATGATTCCAGCTTAATGAAACTACCTAAGCTGAATAAAGTAACACCAATTAGGGTTTTGCCTACTTTTTTCCATGCCATAGATGAGGGGGAAGGTGATTCTTTTTTGATTCCCCATACTCTATTGGTTTGAGATTTACGTTTAGAGCTAGTTAATTGATCTCGATTCATGACAGGAACAGCTTAGGTTATCTTGGTTTGAGATTGAGTCTAGGCAAAACTCACAGCATAGTTTATCCCATGGCGGTGATGGCAACGCCAAATCTTTGCGAAAACTTCACCATGTAGTAATGGCTTGAGCATTGATGCCAGCAGTAATGGTGGGGCTAAGCTTGAATTAGTTTTAGCCCTTTGGTAATTAATTGGCTCTATGGAAGAATTGCAGCCTAATTTGCTATTGATTTATTCGATCGCGTTAATGGCCCATCAGGAGTTTTATCCACGTTGGCGATCGTGCCACCATTGCCAAAGACCATGGAACCAGGTTTCAATTTTGACAAGGAAAATATCCACCTGGGTAAGTACTATTTCCAGGGGATGTTGATGGTAACCTAAATCGGTGAATTCTACTTCGATTTCATCCCAGTTCACAGTCCAGTCTAAGGGACGGGGATTCATCGTAATCTTTTGCCATTGTTGTTGGGCTTCGATCGCGCCTTGATTAGAAAAATTGGGATTGAGGTGAAAGGCGGCGAAAAAATTTGCGGGTAATAGAACGGGGTTGGGTTTTAGTGAGGGCCGAGGATGGGGTTGGGATGGTTGTAAGAGATGCTCGAAGGGGAGGGTGGATTATCGGAGGACAATTGAGGCTCAGGGGGTTGCTCCTGAAAATTGATTGTGGGGGCT
>JAAUPO010000229.1 GCA_012033095.1 Synechococcaceae cyanobacterium RL_1_2
GTAAGGGGGACTTTTTCAATATCCTCTAAGAGTTATAGTCAATTTAATTTAGTATGGGGTGGCTGTTCCTCTCAATGGAATGTTTTCAGATCTATTTGTTTCCCCTAATTATTTAAAAGACTATATCCCTGCTTTACCGTATCTTACTGGGCCCAAAAAGTTGGGCGGAGTTTAACATTTTGGTAGGGATATGAGTTGAACACCAAGAGGCGAAATCATTAACGCGATCGCTCCTGGGTCTTTGGCCACCGCCATTAGTTGGATTTATTGGTGGTGTTGGGGGACAGGGTGCGACGTTTCATGACCATTTCGTAGGCTTGAATAATATCGCCGTCTTTCCAGTCAGCAAATTTATCAACTCCAATACCGCATTCATAGCCAGTATTGACCTCTTTGACGTTCTCTTTCATCCTCCTTAGGGAATCAAGGGTACCTTGGTACACTAATTTGCTATCCCGCATTACCCGAATAAAGCGGTTTCTGACAATACGGCCCGAAGTGACATAACAACCAGCAACGGCTCCACGACCCACGGGGAATACGGCTCTGACCTCTGCTTCTCCCAGGGATGCTTCTACTTCCTCTGGATCTAGCAAACCTTCCATTGCGCCTTCAATATCGTCAAGGAGTTTGTAAATTACGTCGTATTGACGAATATCAACCCCTTCGTGATCGGCAGCTTGTCGTGCACCGGGGGCAAGGGTGGTATTGAACCCGATCACCACAGCTCCACTGGCCGCAGCTAGATCGATATCGGTTTCACTAATTTCCCCAGGGGATGAGAGGAGGAGTCTAATTTGAACTTCGTTTTGGGGGATTTGTTTGAGGGAAGCCACGATCGCTTCGAGGGAACCCTGAACATCGGCTTTCACGATCAGGTTAAGTTCCTTGAGGGTTCCTTCCTGGGCCTGAACTGATAAGCTGCTCAGGGTGACGCGACGATCTCGCATGTCATTTTGTAAACGGGTTTCCCGGTCGAGGATTAACCGACGCTCAGCGGTTTGACGGGCTTCTTTTTCTGTCGCAAAGACATCGAATTCATCCCCAGCGGAAGGAACTTCATTTAAACCAAGAATTTCAACGGCAAAGGACGGAGAAGCGGCTTCAACTTTATTACCGCGATCGTCAATCATCGCCCGAATTTTACCAAAGACCGAGCCGGCAATAATATTATCCCCTACCCTTAGGGTTCCGTTTTGGACTAGTAGGGTCGCAACGGGGCCTTTAGTGCGATCGAGGTGGGCTTCAATCACGGTACCTTTCGCTGGGCGGTTGGGGTTTGCAGATAACTCTTCCACATCCGATACCAGCAGGATCATCTCTAATAAAGTATCGAGGTTATCTCCATTCAGGGCACTAACCGGCACCATAACCGTATCACCACCCCATTCTTCAGGGATTAGTTGTAGTTCCGTTAATTCTTGTTTGATGCGATCGGGTTCCGCCTCTGGTTTATCAACTTTATTGATAGCCACAATTAACGGTACCCCAGCTGCCCGGGCGTGACTAATGGCCTCCCTGGTCTGAGGTTGTACCCCATCATCCGCTGCCACCACAAGAATGGCAATATCCGTAACCCTAGTACCACGGGCACGCATTGCCGTAAAAGCTTCGTGGCCGGGGGTATCTAAAAATACGACTTGCTGGACTTTTCCATCATGCTCCACATCCACATGGTAAGCACCGATATGTTGGGTAATCCCCCCAGCTTCCCCTTGGGCTACTTTCGTTTTACGAATGGAGTCTAAAAGGGTTGTTTTACCATGGTCAACGTGGCCCATAATCGTGACCACGGGAGGACGGATCTCTAATAGCTCTAAATCCCCCTCTTCAATCATGTCCGTTTCCTTGATCGCCGCAGATTTTTTCTCTGGGGTTTCCACTTTTACCCCAAATTCCGAAGCAACTAAGCTAGCCGTATCAAAATCTAGGGTTTGGGTAATATTGACCGCAATACCTTTAAAGAAGAGCTTTTTGATAATGTCAGTTTCCTGGACATTGAGTAACTCGGATAAATCGCGCAGGGTCAAACTTTCGGTCAAGATAATTGACTCTGGCGGTGTTGGTTCTTTAATTTGTTCTTTTTCGGCCCGGGTGCGTTGGCTATTTTCAACCTTAGATTTTTTGGTGGGTTTACTTTTCTTTTTCTGTTGGCGAGGGGCCGCTTTTACCCCAGCATTGTCAGATTCGGGTTTAGGGGGTCTCGCGATCGAAATACTGACCGCAACCTCCGCTTGGGATCTTTCTCCCCAGAGAACCTCTAGATCTTCATCCCCTTCATCATTTTGGCCTTTTTTAGAACGGCGTTTATTTTTATCCGCAATTTTCTTCGACTTAACCTTATCTTCCTGATCATCATTTTCCCAAACTTTAGCTTGGGGTCTTGCCGGCAGATGGGGAGAGTTTTTCAATTTTGGCCCTACCCGTTTAGGCGGCTCCAATAGTACTACCGCATCATCATCATCATCATCATCATCAATTTCCTTTCCGGCTTTTTGTTGGCTCGGATCTGGCTCATCTTCTGGCAACTCATTATTAAGAGCCACCGGCGCGTTTAAGCGCGGAGGGGGAGCTAATTTATTGATTTTTCTAATGGTTTGCTTCGTTTTTGTATCTTTGTCCTTATCCTTATCCTTGGATTCTTCCTTCTCCTTAGCCATAGGAGCTTGAACAGGGGGCTTACTCTTTTTCGGGGGAGAGATAACTTTTAGTTGTGGGGGGCCTAATAATTCCGGTTTAGGTGCGGGGGGGAGTCGGCTCCGGTTTAACCTCAGCTTGATTATTTTCATTCCCATCTTGTAGAGATACCCCAGAGACCTTCCCTTCCTCTGGAGCTACAGCTTTAACCTGATTATCCTTTCCATTGCCATCACTAGAACTTCCCTTCGGATTAAGATTAACCTGCGGTTTAGACTTAAGCTGGGGTCTAGCGGGGGGGCTCACTAAAGCAGGCGTATCTTTTCTGGGGGTAGAAGGAGACGCTTCGGTTTGAATCTCTTTAGTGCTATTGGACTCTTGAGATTGGCGATGATGCACAACTAAAATTTGCTGTTTTTTTTCTTTTTTAGAAACTGTATTATTATCTTTCTTCTGGACATGGTTGACTACGTTAGGGCTAGAATTTTTTCCTAAACCTCTATCGTTAGCAATATAGTTTTTTGACTCATTAGTAATTAGTTGAGCTTGCTCATCGCTAATAGTACTACTATGGCTTTTTACTTTAATGTCTAATTGCTTACAAATAGCTAAAATATCTTTATTGTCTAGATTAAGTTCCTTTGATAAATCGTAAATTCTGACTTTTCCGTTATTCATTCAGTATGTTCCTTGGAAGATGGTAATGGACTAGGTTAGGGTAGGGCTGGAAAATCTCTAGATAATAATTGTAACTTGTCGGTTTACCTAATTGATATTTGGATATTTCAAATTTAGGTTTCGTCATAGGAGGCAATGATTTTCCATAATTGCTTCATTAAACTGTCAGGAATTGGTGCTTTTAATGCTCGATTTAAGCGTTTTTTGGTTAAAGCGATTTCGAGGCAGTTTTTGTTGCGACAAATGTAAGCTGATCTCCCCATGCCAGATTGGAGAGCCAATTCACCTGTGGCATGCTCCCTAACTATCCGATGAAACTGTTCCTTCACACCGACAGAACGACAGCTAATACAACGACGGTAGTTTGGTTTCATGATTAAACCCAGGTGACATCAGAGCAAGGGGAATTAACTTTCCTCTCCTACTTCGGCCCCTGGTTCAGGGCTGAAGGTCGTTTCCTCTGCTTGAGGGCCATCGATCGCATCAATTTCCTCGATCGCGTCCACTGTATCTAGTTCTTCCCCATCATCTGGAGTCTCATTGGGAGGAGCGATGATGGGTTTAAGTTGAGCTTGGGCTTGGGCAAGATCAAACAGTTCTTTATCTTTGATATCAATTTTCCAACCGGTAAGGCGGGCGGCTAGGCGGACATTTTGCCCCTCTTTCCCAATGGCGAGGCTAAGTTGCTTTTCATGGACTAACACAAAAGCATGGCGTTCATCCCCATGCCCTTGGGTGAGAATTACCTCATCAATCTTCGCCGGAGAAAGGGCGTTGATAATATAAGTAGCTGGATCAGGGGACCAACGGATCACATCAATTTTTTCGCCCCTTAGTTCATTGACCACCGCCTGAATCCGGGAACCCCTGGCCCCAATACAAGCCCCCACCGGATCCACATCCCGCTCCAGGGTATCCACTGCAATTTTAGTTCTAGCCCCCACATACCGAGAAGGGGGATTGGCTTCCCGCGATACGGCAATAATGCGCACGATTTCCTCCTCAATTTCAGGGACTTCATTGGCGAAAAGATAGACGACTAAACCTGCATCGGTACGGGAAACAACTAACTGTGGCCCACGATGGGTTTCTACTCGCACTTCCTTTAAGTACACTTTAAAGGTGGCATTGGCTCGATAGTTATCATTCGGTAGCTGTTCCCGACGGGGTAACTCCGCTTCCACTTCCGGCTGGCCGTAACCACTACTCACCGCCATGATCACCGATTGTCGTTCAAATCGCAGTACCCTTGCCTGTAGCACTGTCCCTTCTAGATCCTGAAATTCTTCTTGGATCATTTTGCGTTGTTGATCCCGCAGTTTTTGCATTAACACCTGCTTGGTTTGGATCGCCGCCATCCGGCCAAAATCTTTTTGACTGGGGGTAACATCTAGTACAACCGTATCTCCTAACTGGGCATCATCGGCTACTTCTTGTACTTCTTTGAGGGCAATTTGATGATCTAAACTTTCTACTTCTTCGGTGATCGTTTTGGTGGCGAGAACGCGAAAACCTTCTTCTTCTTCATCTAATTCCACTTCAAAATTGTCGAAATAATCTTCGGAAAAAACTGTATTGGTGCTGAGATTTTGGGTACGACGATACCGTTCATAGCCTTTTAATAAGGCTTCGGCTAGGGCATCTTTTACTGAAGAGGCAGGTAAGTTATGGCTTTCACTAATTTGGATAATCATTTCTTCGAGGCCGGGCAAACTGACAATGGACATGATTTACGCTCCTAACGTGGGGTATGGGTGAACTAAAAAAGGAAGAAACAGAAACAGAAACAGAAAAGAGATTTTAGAAAATGGGGGTGGGGATGAAGGGTAGGAAGGGG
>JAAUPO010000230.1 GCA_012033095.1 Synechococcaceae cyanobacterium RL_1_2
CGCGACAACCACAGCACAATATTTAAACACGTTGAATAGTCAGGGCATTCCCTCCCGCCAATCAAGGTGTATGGGTACAGTCCGTGTGGGGGGATTTCACCGATCATCAAGGTACCCAAACGCGATCGGCAGCCTCCTTAACCAAAGTAGCTACCACGATCGCCGTGTTAACGGAATTTGAGCCAGATTATCGATTTACCACAGAAATTTATGGTGTGGGTCAAGCAATTAATGGCACCTGGCAAGGGGATTTAATTATCAATAGTGAAGGAAACCCCATGATGGTGTGGGAGGAAGGGTTTGCCCTTGCCCATGGCCTTGAGGATTTAGGGATTAAGCGGATAGAAGGGAATTTAATTGTGGTGGGTAATTTATTTATGAACTACCAGTCGGATCCCCAGGTGGCAGGGAATCTATTAAAGCAAAGTTTTAATAGCAATAACTGGCCCCCCCAAGCATCTCAAGTGTATGGGGTAATGGCTAGCAAACTACCGAAACCCCAACTGGCCATTACCGGCCAAGTCAAACTGAGCGATCAATTACCCGCTAACAGCAAACTATTACTTAGCCATAAATCCCTCAAGTTACAAGAAATTATTCGTCAGATGAATATCCATAGCAATAATAAAATTGCTGAGATGTTAGCGGATCGGGTTGGGGGAGGGCCGGCGGTGGCTCAAACAGCGGCGACGTTAACCCAAGTGCCCCCAGGAGAAATTAAATTAATTAACGGTTCGGGTTTGGGGGTCGATAACCGCATTTCCCCTAGGGCTGCCTGTGGGATGTTTTTAGCATTGGAGAAACAACTTCAACCCTACAATCTGACGGTGGGTGATTTATTTCCTGTGGGGAACAAGGATCGTAATGTGGGTACGATGGAAGACCGACGAATCCCCCCAGGGGTGGCCATTAAAACTGGTACTCTACGGGAAGTAAGTGCCCTAGCGGGTTTGATTCCTGATCAAGAACGGGGTTCAGTGTGTTTTGCGATCATCAATGGGGGCAGCGGAAAAATCCCCTATTTGCGGGGTCAGCAGGATAACTTTTTACAAAATCTTACCCAAAATTGGACGATCGAAGATGCTTTTCTAGATGGTGTCCCCTCAGAACAATTAGGCGATCGCGATCGTCTTACCCTGTTTTGATTTATTTTGCTAACCACAGGACAAAGACCTTAAACCATTGCCACATAATCACTCTAGCAAAATTGGCTGTAATCTTTACCCCGTAAAGCTCTCAGCCTATTTACAGTTTTTTGGCGTAACTTTTGTCCTAGTACTTAGGTCTTTTGTAATAATTATGGGGAAATAAATAGAGCTAAAATCAGCCTATGGCAAGGAGAAAAATCCCAAGCTAAATCCAATTGACTATATCTCAATTATTGCTGATATTAATGGGTTCAACAATTTCATGATCCTACTGGGCAGATTTGGTATCAATGGATAGTTGGGAATCATCAAGGTTAAATCCCTTGAAAATCAATATATAATCAATTTAATTGAGTATGGGATGGTTATTTCTTGCTATCCAATGCTTTCATCTCCATTTATTTTCCATAATTATTTAAAAAGACTATAGCTATATAACAGTCCTAACTAGGTCATAACATGAAGATCATTACTAGATTTATCTTTCAATGTACTCAATTGCCACAAGCTATTTAGGATTGCTATAGCATTGCTAAATCGATGGAAACAACTCGATCGCGGACGAAGGGGAAATCATACCGCAGTTTAGTGAATAGGCAACCAATTTTGAATTTAATTATCATGGAATAAAAATGGGCTTAAACAATTAATAACCATGATTAAAATTAGACCTTCAGAAGAGCGTGGTCGGGGTAACGTAAGTTGGTTAGATAGTTACTTTACGTTTTCCTTTGGGGATTACTATGATGGGGAGCACGTTCAATTTTCCGCTTTGCGAGTAATAAATGAAGACACGATCGCGCCGAGTCAAGGTTTTGCCACCCATGGCCATCGGGATATGGAAATTGTTACCTACGTATTAGATGGAGCATTGGAGCACAAGGATAGTATTGGTAATGGTTCGATTATGCGGCCTGGGGATGTCCAACGCATGAGCGCGGGAACGGGTATTCTTCATAGTGAGTACAACCCCTCACCCCAGGAACCGGTACATTTGCTACAAATTTGGATTGTGCCCGATCGCACTGGATTAGCTCCGAGCTATGAACAAACCTATTTTCCACCAGAGAAAAAACTAAATCAGTTAAAGTTAGTTGCTGCCCCTGATGGCCAAGACGGTGCCGTTACCATTCATCAAAATGCTAAAATTTACGCTTCCATTTTGATGGCAAACCATTCCCTCGAATATCTATTACCACGCGATCGCCGAGCTTGGCTCCAAATTACAGAAGGGGCCTTAACTCTTAACGGCAACACCTTAAAAGCTGGTGATGGGGCGGCCCTTAGTGAAGAATCTAAATTAACTATTGTTGGCCAGGCCTCCAAAACAGAATTCCTCCTTTTTGATTTACCCTAATTTAACTTAACTAACCTTAGTTCGGGTTAAGGGCTGTTTTTAAAGAAGAAATCCCTGAAACGAAGCATTATCCTTGAGTTACCAAAAACAACTAACCAATGGCAAAATACGGGTTTTTGTTTATCCCGAACCCAGGTTATATAGCAATCCTAAATAGCTTGTGGCAATTGAGTACATTGAAAGCCAAGTCTAGTAAGAATCTTCATGTTATGACCTAGTTAGGACTGCTATATAGCTGACGTAAGTTGCTAGTTACTCTTGTCAAATTTATTTTGGGTTACAAATCGAAGCTTTTTCATGGAAAAAATCACCTATTTTGTAGTTTTTTGGGCGTGAAAAGCTCAATTTTTTATAACTAGCAACTTGGATTATAGAAATAAAGCGGAGAGTTTCCCATAGAAAATTTTGCTTAAAATCTTGGGTGTAATGGACTGGTTTTACAAACCAAATTTAGGATTTTGCCATATTCCATTTGCCATTACACAAGGTAAACCCTCAAACTTTAGACTACTAGCATCGTGATCTAGGAAGCATTAACCACGGAAGGTCGAGGGCGGCGACGACGGTTTCTGGCCGGTTTTGGCGTTTCTTCGACGGGAGTTGTGAGCTCCACTGGGCTGTCATTATCCTCATGGGCACTAACACCAGTAACACCAGGATTAACTTGATTAGAAGTATTAAGCATTACTGCTAATAAAGGACGACTTCTTAACTCTCGGTTAATGGTTCGTTCAACGCTGCCTTCAATTTCTAGCTTGATGAAATCCCAGTTAATAGCACCAGTTTTACTTTTTCCTTGAGAGCAACATCCATTTTTTGAGCGAGGGTATTTTCGATCGCTTTTCTAAGCATTTGCTGCACCATGGATGGGTTCGCGGTGGTGGTAATGCCCTTGAGGACAATTTCCGGAGGATGGATCAGGTTACCAACACCATCAAGGCTCAGAGCAACCATCACCACACCATCGGCTGCAAGCTGTTGACGCTCTTCCATAATATGATCATGGACAATGCCAGCTTGATCCACGAGCTTAATGCCCGATTGAATTTGATCCACAATATTAATACTGGTGCGGGTTAAGCCCACTACATCCCCATTGTTGAGAATGATAGTATTTTCTTCAGGAATCCCCATGGCGTGGGCCATGCCGGCATGTTTAACTAACATCCGATGTTCCCCATGGACAGGCATAAAGAATTTAGGCTTAGTCAGGGCTAGCATCAACTTATGGTCTTCCTGGGAACCATGGCCAGAAACGTGAATACCTTCCTGTTTGCCATAAATAACCTTTGCCCCCTGCATCATTAAGCGATCGATGGTATTGACCACGGCGATGGTATTGCCAGGAATGGGGTTAGCAGAAAATATAATCGTATCCCCTGGTTGCACCTTAATATTACGATGCTCCCCTTTAGAAATACGGGTCATGGCTGCGAGGGTTTCTCCCTGGGAGCCCGTTGTTAAAATCAACACCTGTTCATCCTTCATCTGGCGTAGGTTACGGAAGGAGATGAATAGATCATCGGAACATTTGATGTACCCCAAATTACGGCAATGGGCAATCACGTTTAACATCGAACGACCCACTACACAGACTTTGCGACGATGCTTTTGAGCTAGTTGTAAGATAATGTTAACCCGATGCACACTAGAGGCAAAAGTAGTAACCATTACCCGACCAGTTGCTTGGCCGATTACTCGATCGAGGTTAGGTTTAACCGATGCTTCCGAGGGGGTATGACCTGGTACTTCGGCGTTAGTGGAATCGCTCAATAAACATAGAACCCCTTGTTCTCCGTATTCAGCTAACCGTTGTAAATCAAAGTGCTCGCCATCTACAGGGGTATGATCTACTTTAAAATCACCACTATGGATGATAACGCCGATGGGGGTATGGATCGCGACAGAAAAACTATCCGCGATCGAGTGGGTATTCCGAATAAATTCCACTGAAAAGTACTGACTTAACTTGATGGTATCCCTAGGCTTAACACTGTTTAATTTCGTGCTATGGAAAACCCCAGCCTCCTCCAATTTATCCGTTAGGAGGTTCATCGCCAGACGAGGCCCATAGATTTTAGGGATATGAAAATTTTTGAGATGGTGAGCAATGCCACCAATGTGATCTTCGTGGCCATGGGTCACAATCATGGCTTTAATTTTATCTGCGTTTTCCTCTAGATAGGTAGTATCGGGAAGAACAATATTGACCCCATGCATATCGTCAGCGGGAAAACCGATCCCTGCATCTAACAAAATAATTTCATCTTGAAATTCAAACACGCAGGTGTTTTTCCCAATTTCATGGAGACCACCCAAGGGAATAATTTTTACCGTGGGCTGATTGGTTTGGGCTTTAACTTGAGTTTTGGCTGGAGCTTTGGTTTTAAGACTGGGTTTTTGAATCATAAAAGATGGTTTTAACTAATAAAAAATAGGTACTTGAAAAAGACTAAAAAATGCTAAAAACTGGGCTATAACTGAAAGGGCTTAAAAGACCAGATAGGATCACGAACAATTTTTGAGGTATTGAGACGAAGATAAAAGATATAAATATAACTGCCCGCTGTTCAAAAAAATATAAAAAATATATTTTGTTTCTCTGAACTTCTAAAGAATACTCGGGTATAAATTTTCCCTTTT
>JAAUPO010000231.1 GCA_012033095.1 Synechococcaceae cyanobacterium RL_1_2
GCTCAATAATAAAATCATGCATTTCCGATTGGGGTAAATAGCCACTGACTCGATCCCAGTTTTCCAGTCGGTGATTCCTTCATAGCCCAAAATTTGACCCCGGCGGGAGCTGACTAATTGTAGAGCTCTAGAGGTAAAGTCCTGGGGGATGGACACTTGAATTAATAGGATCGGCTCTAATAATTGGGGGCTACAGGCTGGCATTGCTTCGGCCATGGCAATACGGGGCAGCCTGTTTGAAGGCCTGCTCCGAACTATCCACGGCATGGAAAGAACCATTGGTCAGGGTAACATCAATATCCACGATCGGGAAACCGAGGGGGCCTGTCGCTAAATACTCCTTAACCCCTTTTTCCACACCAGGAATGTATTGACGGGGCACAACTCCCCCCACAATGGTTTCGTGGAAGTGAAACCCTTCCCCCCGACCCACCGGTTTAATGTCTAAATACACATCCCCAAATGCCCCATGGCCACCGCTTTGGTGTTTGTAACGGCCGTGGCTAGAGGTGCTCTGTTTGATGGTTTCTTTGTAGGGAATTTTGGGTAATTCCGTCACCATGGGAATTTTATATTTCCGTTCGAGGCGGGCTAGGGCTACTTGCAAATGAATTTCCCCTTGACCCCATAAAATAATTTCCCTTGTGTCCCCGTGGTGTTCCCAATGGAGGGAAGGATCTTCTTCCTGGAGGCGATCGAGGGCCCCAGCTAATTTCACTTCATCTTTACGATTTTTGGCCATCACGGCCAAAGCGTAAACTGGTTTGAGATTTTGGGCCCTAGGTAAAGGGGTAACTTCTCCTTCCGCTAGGGTGTCCCCGGTCTTGGTACTGTTCAGGCGGTTGATGGCCACAATCTCTCCCACTTCCGCGATCGAGGTATAGGTCTGTTCTGCACCAAGGAGATGATATAAACTACCAATGCGTTCTTGGCCTAAGGTCATGCCATCTTTGAGTTGACCTTGCCACACCCTAACCACCGATAGCTTACCCCCCTGGGGATCAAGATAGGTTTTGAGAATTTGAATAATGGTTTGTTCGTCCTTGCCCATGGCTAAACCCCGCCGTTCAGCAGTGATATTAGGGGCTGGGGCTTCTTTTTTCAGGGCATCTAACAACGGTCTTACACCGTAATCCTGGTCTGCCATCCCAAAAAACACCGGGACAATTTGATCCGCGCTTAGCTCCTGTTTGAGATCCCGTATAATTTCCGCTTGGGGTGGCTCAATATCTTCTAACAACTCCTCTAATAGTTGATCATCAAAATTGGCCATGGCTTCTAACATATTGGCCCGGGCTATTTTTTCCAACTCCCCTAACTCCTCAGGAAAAGGCACTGGATCGGCGGGGGAATTGGGGTGGTAATGATACGCCTGTTCTGTAACTAGATCGATATAACCCACCAATTCATGGTTTTGCCAGATGGGATATTGTTGGGGAACGAGGGGTTTTTGGGCAATGGTGCTTAAAGCTTCTAATAGCTGTTGAAAATTTTCTTGGCCCCGATTCATTTTGTTGATAAATAGTAAATGGGGAATACGCCAATCGTTGAGAAATTTGAGCACTGGCGCGAGGATCAATACTTTATCTAAATCCGGTTCACACACCACGATCGCAGTACCAGCTCCCACTAGGGCGTTATCGGTTTCCTGGGCAAATTCAATACTGCCGGGGCAATCTAAAAAGGTGAGGTGGATATCTTGGTAATCACATTCCGCGATCGTGACTTCAACGCCCATGGAACGTTGGGTTGCTTCGGGGGAACTATCGGAAATATGGGCCCCTTTACGGTTAATGGCTCCAGTTAAAAAGAGCATACTTTCAAGCAAAGTTGATTTACCACTACCGTAGGGGCCGACCACAGCTACGTTAAGTCGTTGACTGCTACTAGCATTAGTTACTTGATTCATACTGTTAATCCGAATTACTACTGAAATGGCTTGTAAGAGAAACATTGATCTGCCTTAACCCCTGGTGTTGGCCAAAATCAACCAAAATGACCGAAACAAATGGTTAACATTGTCCGAACCATTACCGTTAAATCCCTTAAAAAAAGTCTTGTTATTCTTAATTCAATAATGATGAAACGGGGGGAGGGAACAATTTATTTAGTAATAACAATCAAGGTCAGGGTCATAAACTTTTAAGGCATCCTTGAATGGCTTATAAGGTAAAGGCATTAGTAAATTTGAAGATGGTTGATCATTGGTTTGATCCTGGTGGAACCCCTTGAGGAACCAAGGCAATGGAGCTAATGGAACTAAGTTATTGACTTTTGTCTTTACCCTAAGTTATTTACTTTTGTCGGTAATTTTTAGGTAAAAATTTGGTTAAAGATTTAGTTAAAAATGTATAGGGTTTCTATCTATGAGGTTACATCTTTCCTGGGGGCAGCTATGCTTTATTGCAATGTGTTGTAACTTCGGGCTAACCCAGGATTAAAAAATATCAATAAGCAAAAATTAATGTAAATGAATATCAAGTTAAATCAATTTTTTCCACTCATCCTAAAGGGGGCGAGCTTATTGGCCATTATGGTTTATCCCTTCCCTGGCCTAGGGGAAACCCTGACTGAAATTAGACCCTCCGTCCCCCAACTGCAGCGAAAATGGAAGAGGGCTTAGATTTTATTCAACAGGGCAATATCACCAAAGCGATCGCGGCATTTCGAGCGAGCATTGACCTTAATCCGGATCTAGCTCCTGCCCACTACAACTTAGGACTGGCTCTACGGCAAGAAGGCCAACTCCAATCATCGGCCAATGCCTTTTATCAAGCCCTCCGGATTGATCCTGATTTTGCTTATGCCTACGCTAGTTTGGGGGCGGCCCTCATGGAAGGCGGAAACTTTCCCCAAGCCATTGAGTATCTAAATCGTTCCATAGAGATTGATCCCACCATCGGCATTGGCTATTACAATTTGGGTTTGATTTATTTCCAACAGCAACAAATTCCGGCCGCGATCGAGAAATTTCAACTGAGCCGTAGGTATAGCCCCAATGCTCCGGAGTCTTCCTATTACCTTGGCCTCATTTATTTTAACCAGGGTAACTTCGATAAAGCTCAAAAAAACCTGGAAACGGCGATCGAGATCAGTCCTCGCTATCCTGAAGCCTATTATCAATTAGGGCTGGTATTTCTTCGACAAAATAAAAGCCAACTAGCTCTAGAATCCCTGCGAACCGCGATCGAAGTCAACCCTTACTACGCCGATGCCTATTATGTGGCAGGGATGATTTACCTCCAGCATAATTACAGGGCGGAAGCTTTACCCTTGTTAGATTATGCCCAAAAAGTTTATGCCGCAGAGGGAAAAGAGGCTTGGGCTAATGGAGTGGCGAATATTTTATCCCAAATGTAAAATTCAGTTGGTAGCCGTTGAGAAGCAATTACTTGCTTTCCAGCAGTGCGCTGGCCATGAAAATCTAGGACTACAGATTATCCATCACCGCTTTGATTACATATTTTTTAGTCAAATATATAGTCTTTTTAAATAATTAGGGGAAACAAATAGATCTGAAAACATTCTATTGAGAGGAACAGCCACCCCATACTAAATTAAATTGACTATATTTAGTCAACCTGGGGATCACTGGCTAAATATTTTTGATTGCTTAATTTGTGTTAACCATAACCATTTAACGATCGCCTAAACCTTAAGCGGCTTTTAATAAACAATGGGTCGTCGCTAATAGGTTGGGGTAAATAAAATCAGGGGTAAACTTTTTCAAGTAAAAATGACTGCGAATACCGCAAGTTAGGGCAATCACCGGAATATTTGCTTGTTTTGCAGCTATGATATCAGCTTCGGTGTCCCCCACCATGAACGCATTTTGTTTACCATGGTCGGCGATCGCTTGATTTAAGAGGGCGACCTTATGCTCAGCATTATTAGGGTAAGCCATGCCATCTTCTTTAGAGCCATAAACATCCACAAAATGACGTTTAAGACCGTAGCTATTCAAAATATTATAAACTTGTTGTTCATTTCTGAGGGTGACAATTACCAGCTTAACCCCCTGGGAATGAAGTAACCTTACCGCCCAATTAACCCCCCACTGCAAGCGATCGCGGCGGAGTAAATCTTGGTGGTTAACGATCGCCTTAACATGGGCAAGAAAAATTCAATTTGCTTTTCCCGTAACCCCGATCGCATGGCAATTTCCACGTCCGACACCCGGGTTTTCTTCATTTGCCAAAACTGCTCACTACTGAGGGGGCTAAGTTTAAGCTCTTTACCATATTTGTGGTAGTGGGATTTGGTATAGGCTAGAGCACACTCATAGGTTCCGTAATATCGAGCGGAAACATCGACGATGGGACCATCAAAATCACAATATATGGTTAAATTGGTTTGATCCTGTTTTTGCTTTAACACTGGTTTAAATGGGCTGCCGTCGATAAGTGCAGGTTTCATATCAAAAAGCAAGTTTTTTGTAATATTTCTTTACATTATGGTCTAGGACGGAGATTTTGTCATCTGTACTTTCACTTACATTGACCAAATCGTTCATAATCGTTATTGATTAAGGTCACATCAAACTATTTTGCCGGTTCAAGTTACCTCCCCAACCATCCTAACGAAAGGCTTACCCATATTTGCTTAAGGGGTTATCAATATTTGTTTTGTTTGTGATTCGTTTAGCTAATAGATCTGTTTTCAGTAATATCTGGTTTTAAGCATCAAAACTGTATAAACAAGCAATCAATGGGAAGAAAAGATCAAAATTAGGACTTACGCACAAGCCGCCTAAATCATCCAAAGTTGGGGGACTTGCTTGAACGATTATCCCTAAACATCATGGTTCCCAAGACAGAGTCGAAATTTTTGCGTAAGTCCTGAAAATATTACCTTCCCTAACATAGAAGGAATTAGATAGTTCATCTTCCTACAGTTGTATAGAACCCATTTGGGATCTATCGGTAGATTTGTAATGCTTGAACTGTATTGATTTAATGCTGATCAGGTTAATTTTGATTAAGGTTTGTCGGCTCAAGCTTAGAGGGGGACAAGTCCGATTAAAGCTTTGTAGAATCAGACTTGTAGCGATCAATTTTTGTAAAAAATCAATAAAAAATTAAAACGTAAACCAGCATCAAAATTAATTTACAAACGAAAAATCAACCTTTTCCCAGAATTTTG
>JAAUPO010000232.1 GCA_012033095.1 Synechococcaceae cyanobacterium RL_1_2
GCCAATGTGGATATTACCCCAGAATTTGCGGTGAAGTTAGGGGCGGCCTATGGTTCAACCTTGCCCCTCGGTGCGGATATTGTGTTTTCCCGGGATCAACGTAACGTCTCCCGCATGGTTGCGCGATCGCTGATTGCCGGTTTAATGTCGGTGGGGATTAACATTCAAAATTTAGAATGTACTGCGATTCCCATTTCCCGTACCATGGCCAGCCGTTTAGATGTGGTAGGAGGAATCCATGTCCGGGTTCACCCCGATCGCCCTGATTCGATCCTGATTGAATTTTTTAATGGGGTCGGCATTAATATCTCCAAGGATATGGAGAAAAAAATAGAAGGGGCCTATTTTAAGGAGGATTTCCGCCGTGTCCTGATCGAACAAATCGGGGATATGGCTTACCCAGCCCAAGCCTTTGATGTCTATAGTAATAGTTTCGAAAAACACCTCAATATTGAAACTATCCGTAATAGTAATTCCAAAATTGTCATCGATTATGTTTATGCCGTTTCCGGGGCAGTACTACCGATTTTATTGGCCAAATTTGATTGTGATGCGGTGGTTTTAAATGCCAGCCTAAAACAAACCGCCGTATCTAACGTGATGCGAGAGGAGCTCTTAATTCAACTAGGCCAAGTGGTAGAAGCCCTCCATGGCAGCATGGGGGCCCAGGTATCAGCCAATGGGGAACAATTAATTTTAGTGGATGAATCAGGATTTTCCATTCGAGGGGAAACCTTAACGGCTGTGATGGTTAGTTGTATGCTCAAAGCCCAGCCTAGGGGTACCATTGTGGTTCCGGTGCACACCTCTTCGGCGGTGGATCACATTGTCCGTCGCCATGATGGCAAAATTATCCGTACCAAAGCTAACCCCACTGCCCTCATGGAGGCCTGTCAAGATAATGAAAATGTTATTTTGGGGGGAAGTGGTGATATGGGGTTTATTTTTCCGGATCTCCATCCTGGTTTTGATGCCATGTTTACCATTGCGAAACTGGTGGAAATGCTCACGATCCATGAACAATCCTTAGCCCAAGTACGTAGTAATATTCCTGATGTCTATTATCGCTCCCATAGTATGCGCTGTCCCTGGGCGGTCAAGGGGGCGTTAATGCGTTATTTAGTGGAACATCACCCCACGGAAAATTTAGAGCTGGTCGATGGGGTCAAAATTGTGACTCACCATAACGATGACTGGATTTTGATTTTACCGGATGCGGGGGAATCCTTGGTTCATATCTATGTCAATAGTGATCGCAAAGAGTGGGTCGATCGCACGATGAAGGAATATCGCCAAAGGGTGCAAAATTTTATTGATCTTGAGCAAGGGGTAACGGAGACCTTTTAAACTTTTAGGATGGAACTTTAACAGGAATCACTGATTACAGTTATCGCGATCGCCATCAATATCATGCTCCTCCCCTTAACCCTGATGGGACATAAATTAGCGATCGTTGCCCGTAGCATTAACCACATGGGGGATCTGGGCGATCGCTATAGTTTGCGAAATACCAGAACTGACCGATTCAGGCAGGACTTACGCAAAAATTTCGATGCTGTCCTGGGAACCAGGATGCTTGGGGACAATCGTTCAAGCAAGTCCCCCAAATTTGGGAGATTTAAGGGGCTTTTGCATAAGTCCTATCAGGGTTAGGAATAGTCAATTGACTATAATTAAATCCAATTAAATCCCATACTAAATCCAATTGATTATAATTAAATCCAATTAAAATTTGAGCCAGCCTTCCCTGAGTTTTTGTTGACTAGGGGTAAGATTAGCGAAGGTTTTTACTTGATAACGGGTGGGTTGGGGCTTGTCTAGGGTAACTCGATAGTTTTTGAGTTGGTCTTGGTGAAACACCGTCACGGTAATTTCATCCCCCGGTCGATAATTTTTTAAGTAATCGTTGAGGTTATCACTAGCCACTTTAAAGCCATCGATCGCTAATAATTGATCCCCTGCTTCTAGCCCCGCTCGACCAGCGGGCCCGTCTAAATGGATGGATTGAATTTGAGTTGTGTTATTTTGTTCCATCACCCGACACCCCAGATAGGGTAAAGCTTGATCTACGGTCGTTTTGATGGTTAAGCCAAAGGGTTCTAAATATTCTTGTAGGGGTAATTCCGCTAAGCCGTGGATATAATTTTGGTAGAAATCATCTAAATTTACACCGCTAACTTCCTCTAACACCCCTTGCAATTGCTCAGGGGTAAAGCCTGTTTCTGACTGGCCAAATCTTTCCCACATCAGCACCATGACATGATTAAGCGATCGCTGATTATTATGGTTACGACGAATCAATAGATCTAACATTAAAGACACCATCGCCCCTTTTAGATAATAGGACATCTGGAAATTATCACTGTAGGCATCTGGACGATATAGCTTGATCCAAGCGTCAAAGCTCGACTCACTCAACGGTTGTACATGGCGACCAGGGGTCATGAAATAACGACTGACATCCCGGCTAAAAATATCAAAGAAATCTTTAGGTTCATAAACCCCAGCCCATAGGGGAATCAAGGTATCAAAGTAACTGGTGGTTCCTTCCGAAAACCAGAGGGAAGGGGTGTAATTTTCTTGAAAATAATCGAACTGCTCTAGGGCTTTTGGGCGAATACGCTTAACATTCCAAAGATGGAAAAATTCGTGGGCAACCAGTTGTAAAAAACGATGGTATTTTTCCTTATTATGAAATCCAAAACGGGGATAATTTAGGGAACAGCCATACTTGTGTTCTAACCCCCCAAAACCATTGCCCGATAGGTGAAGGATAAATAAATAATCATCGTAGGGTAACCCCCCAAATAGGTCAGCTTCGATCGCAATGATTTTGCTCGTATCCTTAATTAATTGGGTCATATCCACATTTCCTTTTCCCCACAACACATATCGATGGTTTTTGCCCGCCACCTCAAAGGGATAAACTTCCTGCTCCCCCACTTCAAAGGGGCTATCTACTAACGTGTCAAAGTCCTGGGCAATAAAGGTACCATCGCGATCGGGGTGTTTCGGTAAACTGGTGCTAATGTGCCAACTGGTTTTAGGAACAATAATTTTCACCCACACTGGATGATCCCGCCATTGCTCCACAACACAAAATAGAGCAGCACTATTAAAATAACCGTGGGTACTATCAAAGTGATTGGTTCTCACGGTTAAATCATTAGCAAAAATATCGTAGGTCACGATCACAGATGCATGGCCTTTACTCTCTAACTGCCATTCATTTTTAGCTCCTTTTGCCCAAGCAATACTTTGACCTTCTGAGTCGGTAACTTGAAAGTTGATGAGATAACGACTATACTCCCGCACCAGATAGGAACCTGGAGTCCAGACGGGCATTTTAAGCAGTAAATTTTTTTGTTCTGAATTCGCGATCGCGATCGTCACCCCAAAACAATGGCTATGGGGTTCAGCCATGGAAACGGTGTATTGAATAGGGGGAATTTCAACATTACTTTTTACATCTTGAGGGAGCGCAGAGGGGATAGTAATAGTCATAAGGTAAAAGCAGCCCTAGTAAAAGCACATCTAGGGAGTGAGGAAAGTTGATCTAGTTACAGTTAGGAAATTATAGATCATCGTCCTTGCCTCTTCCCTTAACCCTCTGCCCCCTAACCATGGTTCCCGTTTTGCAATAGGCACTAGCTCCCCCCATACCACTGGCTAAACCCGGCAATCTTAGGCCATAACAGCAGGTTCAGATCGGTAAAAACTTAACCCGATTTCTTGACAGTACCTGAAGATAAAGATTGCTAGACAATAAGGGTGCAATGCCATTCTGCTTAATGCCAAAAACCAAATGGAACTATTGAACTTTTTGTCTATTTATCTATTCAATTGTTTAGTTAATATTTGGCTTAATTTTTACTTAATTGGCTGAGACCCAAGGGCTTGCCAACGCATTGCACTAGCTTGATTAAATTATTGATGCTAATTGATCCCTGTAATTTTACTTATATATCCCAGTTGGGGGATGCCCTATGCACCAGTGATCGGAAATTATTGGAGATTTTTGACGTTTATGACAATGTATGGCGTGCAAATATAACTACACAACTCCGTGGTTAATCATTGTCCCAGGTTTCGCATCCAAGTAAATCACAAATGCGATCGCGAAGTAAAAATTCTCCTTTTTCTAATTCTGACTCAACGCAAACCCATTCCCTAGCTGGGATATACTCACATAGCACGTAAATATGTTGATTGCGATTAATTTTTCCCCGTTCGAGTAGGCAACGGGCTTCATGTTGGATGGAAGTTAAAGAATAGGCTGGAGAATCTTGATAGGCAACGGCAGCACTCATAGCATTTTTCTCGGTGTAGAAACGTATAAAATGTATCTAAATCAATTCTAAGTTAAATTATCAGAAAAAGACATAATCAATCCGGAAGTATATTTTGTTAAAAATTGATAATGGTAAGTAATCATTAGTCTTGATTGTCGTACAGCCTTAGGCAATAGCTATCATTCATAGTTTCTATCATTGGTAATTTTAAGAAATACTAAGGAAAAATGCACCTCCATAGTTGGTAAGGGATTAGTAGGACTTAAAGGAAACAAGTGTAGTAAACAGGGGTGAAAATCCTATGTGGCAAAGATTTAACTTCAAAATAGTTGTTCAAAATAGTTGAATGATTAATAGCTATAGGTTTGGGAAATTGTAGCTCTTTTGAGTTAGTACCCTTTACTTTGCCAGGTTTTTGGTCTTGTTAACCTTAAAAAAAGGGGAGTGCTAAAGCGGTAAGGATATTTAGACCTAGGATAATTGCTGATCAATCGATTTAAGCTTCTTGATCCTTACCTGTATAGGACTACCGAGAACTTTACTTTTTACTTCTTAGAATGTGTTTGAAAAGTATCAAATGTTGTTAAGTCCCCCCCCCTAAATCCCCCATTGGCGGACTTCATTGGTTGAAATTTAGGTGATTTCCCCCAGCATGGGGGCCAGGGGGGCGACTCAAACATCCTCTTATTTCTTAATCAAGCCATGGAAAATAGATTGTCAATTTATGCCCAGCAGTACTAGGAAGCTAAGGTTAAAATTTGGTGAACTACGGCCATGGTTTCTTGGTAAAGATTATCCCCCCCCCAAGTTTGTAATTTTTTACTTAACAGCAGTTCCGTTTTTTGCTC
>JAAUPO010000233.1 GCA_012033095.1 Synechococcaceae cyanobacterium RL_1_2
CGTTGCTCTTTATGGAGAATTTAATAGTAAAGCAGTGGAGTTGATGGATCGGGCCGGTTGGAAGTAATAATATATACCTATTCAAACTGTGAGTAATGGTGGGCAAGACCCACCTTTTTTTTGTGGTATTTTCTAAAGGGGTTAGGAATGGCAACGTCCCTATTCCCCATATCCCGCCGGTAATCCTTTACGTCATTACCTTTGGGGGAGCGCGATCGTCAATCAAGATCAAAGCCATGAATAATCAATTAACTAACTGACATTAATGGGGGTAACCCATCGGGCTAAGTCCTGTATCCCAATCCTCAACCTCAAGCCATCAAGGACAGTGGTTAACGGCAATTTTAATCTGTTGTTCCCTTTGGTTGGCTCTTTCCATCTTCATTCCTAATGTTTTTCTGCCATGGTTAGCGATCGCATTCCTCCCCAAAATTTAGAAGCCGAAGAACTCATTTTAGGGGGAATTTTGCTGGACAAAGAAGCCATGGGGCGGGTAGCAGATAACCTGACCAAGGATGCCTTTTATGTGCAGGCCCATCAAATTATTTACGAAGCCGCCCTAGCATTATTTGCGAATAATCAACCCACGGATTTAACCACTGTGACCTGTGGCTCCAGGATCATGGCTTGCTGGAAAAAGTTGGGGGGGCCATGAAATTGGGTCAATTGGTGGCGTTGACGGTTTCTACGGTTAGCATCGATCGCTACACCAATTACGTAATGGATAAATATATCCGTCGCCAATTAATCACAGCGGGGAACGAAATTATTGAACTGGCCTATGACATGGTGACGGAATTGGATCAGGTGTTAGATAAATCCCAACAACAAATTTTTCAACTGACCCAAAAGCGCACCCAACAGGGCCTAGTGCCCATCAGTGAAACGGTAGTGCAGGCGTTTAATGAAATTGAGTCCCTGCGCCAGGACAATCGGCTACCAGGGTTAAATTGTGATTTTTATGATCTAGATGCCATGACCAGTGGTTTTCAGCCCTCGGATTTAATTATTGTGGCCGGCCGACCAGCCATGGGGAAAACTAGTTTTGCGTTAAACATTGCCAATAATATTGCCCAAATGCATGATCTCCCGGTGGCTATTTTTAGCTTGGAAATGTCTAAGCAACAGTTGACCCTCAGAATGTTGGCCAGTGAATCGGGGATTGATAGTAATCGGTTACGGGGAGGTCGCATTAGTCAACATGAGTTTGAGCCCCTGAGTTTAGCGATCGGGAGTTTATCGGAGCGGCCAATTTATATTGATGACAACGCTAATTCTGGGGTTATGCAGATGCGATCGCAAGCCCGCCGTCTCCAGGCAGAAAGAGGCAATCAATTAGGTTTAATTTTGATTGACTATCTACAACTAATGGAAGGGGGTGGGGATAATCGGGTACAGGAATTATCTAAAATTACGCGATCGCTTAAGGGCTTAGCCCGGGAATTAAATGTCCCAGTGATGGCCCTATCCCAACTCAGTCGGGGGGTAGAACAACGCACCAATAAACGACCGATGATGTCAGATTTACGGGAATCAGGCTCGATCGAACAGGATGCCGATTTAATTATTATGCTCTATCGCGATAGTTACTATAACCCCGACTCCCCCGACCAAAATATTGCAGAAGTCATCATTGCTAAACATCGTAATGGGCCTACTGGTACCGTTAAACTGTTGTTTCGTCCGGAGTTAACCAAATTTGAAAACCTGGCAGGCAGGGGAGCTATGAATAATGATTACTAAAATCCGATCAGTTTCAGGGATTAGATGGATTAAGCTAACATAAACTTTGTTAGCCCTTTCCCTGTGAAGACCATGACCGATAAACACCAGGAAACCGTCGTCAAACCTCAGCCTTCCCCCCCGTCTGATCATACGGTTATTCAGAGCGTCAGGCAGGCCCAAATCAAAGTACCACCAATTCCCACCATCCAACATATGGTACAGGATGCCTTTGATAGTAAAGCGTCTGACATTCATATTCGGGTAGGAGAAGTGCCCCGTTTTCGCATTAATGGCAAAATTTATCCCACCAAGGGTTATCCCAAAATCAAAAAGGATTTATTTAATAGTTTTTTGGGAGAAGCCCTTACCCTCTCCCAGCGCAAACAACTAGCCCAGAAAAAAGAACTCGATACCGCAATTTTTTATCCTGGTTTAGTGCGTTGTCGTCTTAATTGCTTTGATACCTTGACCGGTGGGGCGATGGTGATTCGATTAATTAGTTTAAAAGTGCCCACGATCGATCAACTGAATTTACCCCCTATTTTTAAGGAAATTTCCTGTCGCCAAAAAGGTTTAATTATTGTCAGCGGCCCCACTGGTTCGGGGAAATCCACCACGATCGCTGCGATGCTCAATCATGTTAATCAGGTTGAGCAGAAACATATCATCACCGTCGAAGATCCCATTGAATTTATTCATTCCTCCCAACGCTCTTTGATTTCCCAGCGGGAAGTTGGCTTACATACCTACGATTTCCAAGGGGCGATCCGTTCAGCCCTCAGGGAAGATCCCGATGTAATTATGGTGGGGGAAATGCGCGATCGCTTTACCGTAAACTCAGCCATTCGGGCATCCCAAACCGGCCATGTTGTTTTTGGTACCCTCCATACCCATCGAGCCTACGATGTCATTAACCGTTTAGTTAGCTTGTACAATGCCGACGAACAGGAACCCATGAGGCTACAAATAGCTGATTCTATCACCGCCATCATTGCCCAGACCCTAGTGACCAAAACCGATGGCAACCGTATTGCCGTCCATGACATCTTAGTTAATACCCCAGCCATGAGGGATTATCTAATTCAAGGACGTAAGGATGACATTCTTCAAATGATGGAAGATGACACTTTTGACGGGATGCAGGTGATGAACCAAGCCATCTACGATCAGTTATTACTTGGAACGTTCTCCCTCGATGAAGCTCGTCTTGCTTCTCCAGAGCCGGCCGAACTCGATCGCATCGTACGCCAAGGAGGTAGCAACAATGAAACCTCAGCCCGTAACTGGATGATGAAAAAATAATCCCAGATCATCAAATCAATGCCATAGACACCATGAACCCATCAATAATTGATCCTCCTAGGTCAATAAACTTCGGGGCAATGACTGAAGTTTGATCCGTCGTCGCAATTATTCCCGTCAAACTAAACGTGATGTAATCTGCACCATCAAACAAAAAATCAACCCATTTCTTGCAGTACAACACAATTTTTCTCCAGCTAATTGTCTTGATGTTCTTGATAACACAGTATGATTTTTCCCTAGAAAAATTTTTTAGCCCTAGTTCCTATGAAGTCTATTGATCGTCTCTTACCCAATTTTTCAAAAAATCCTTGGTTTTGGGCGATCGCGATCGGTGGGCTGATAATAGATCAAATTTCTAAATTACTGGTAATCAAAACCTTTCCAGAGGTAGGGGTTTCCTATCCCCTCTGGGAGGGGGTATTTCATTTTACCTACGTAGTTAATGATGGAGCCGCCTTTAGTGCTTTTAGTGGTGGCGTAGTGTGGCTTCGGTGGTTATCTTTGCTAGTCAGCCTAATTTTAATTGTGATGGGATGGATCAGTCCCACCATGGATCGCCTCGAACAAATAAGTTATGGCTTCATTTTGGCTGGGGCCTCAGGCAATGGCATCGATCGCTTTTTATTTGGTTTTGTGGTTGACTTTATCCATGTCAAACTCATCAATTTTCCCGTCTTTAACCTAGCTGATGTCTTTATTAATTGCGGGATTGGGGTGATCTTAATTGGCATCTTTTTCCCCCATAACTTTATTGGCGGGCGCAAACAAATCAAATAACCCCAAATATAACCCTAGCCAGAAAAGTAAAGACACACCTCAGGGGAAAACTTTATCCTGTGCAGCGAGCAATAATATTTGACCTTAAATAATTATGACGACTACAGCGATACATTAAATATAGTCTTTTTGAATAATTACGGGAAACAAATAGAGCTGGAAGCATTTTATGGCAAGAAACTACCATCCCATACTAAATTAAATTGACTATAAATGAATAAAGCTTGAGATGACCGGTTAAAGATTGCTGATGGGAAAATAATCTTTATCCCAATTGTGGCTGATATTAGGAGCTGATTTATAAAGCCCCCCTACTCCCAATGCCGGGGGAGAAATTTCTGAAAAATTATTAAAAGTTCCCCAAATTTGCGAGATTTAGGGGGCAAAATACAAATTCAATTGACTGAATAAACACCCTCTTACCTTATAGTCAATTTAATTTAGTATGGGGTGCTGTTCCTCTCAATGGAATGTTTTCAGATTCTATTTGTTTCCCCTAATTATTTAAAAAGACTATAACCAAGGAATAAGAAGTTCAGGACTTACGCAAAAATTTCGATCCTGTTCTGGGAACCATGATGTTTGGAGGTAATCGTTCAAGTAAGTCCCCAAATTGGGGGGGGTTAGGGAGCTTGTCCGTAAGTCCTATTAAGGATTGCTGATGGAAAAAAGTCTAGGGATATTCTTTTCTTCGCGCTGTTATTAAGGGAATTTGAGGAAGATCTTTGTACCTCAAATTGATAAAAACCCTTATAAGGAATCAAGCAAATTTTCCCTGGGCACATCAGCTTGAGGATCATAGGGTTTCCAACCTTCGGCTTCAGCTTCTTTAGTAGAACAAAACCATTTACCCTCTTTAATGGGGGAAACTGTTCTGTCTGGGTAGATGGGGTCTTGTCGGGTGTAATAAAACCGCTCCCCTTTTAGGAGGTGAACCTTCCCTTTAATCGTACAGCCTTGTTTAAACATCGCTGTCAAAGGTGGTGGGGTTTTTGAGTCAGCAAACTCCAAAGCCCCAACAAATAAAACGGCTGCAATTATTGCCCATTTTATCCGGGACATCAAAATACCGATCGCACTTTTAGCCATATTTAACTATATTTAATTAATGAGCTATTAATGAGCTATTGATGAACTTTTAGTTGCTATCAAGATAATAGCTCACAAACTAGAGTTATAAAAATTAATAGTTATCAGGAATCAAATTATATGGTTTATATGGTGCTTATTTCCTCCACTATTCCCATCTCATCGATTATTCCTGCCACAATGCCTAGCCAGGCTAAGTTTAATTCCATTATTGCTGGCTTTATTGTTTTCTTCTTGTTTTTTT